>JASLRT010000086.1 GCA_030743815.1 Candidatus Neomarinimicrobiota bacterium
GCGGTCATTGCGGAAATGTTAAAATCAAGATTGATGAAAGCTTAGGAGAATAACCATGAGAAAAACACTTTTGGCTCTGCTTTTCATTACAGTCCTTCAGGGTCAATCCGGCTATGACATTGCCAAAATGATGGATGAACGAAAACAGCCCACAGATATGACTTCCAAGACGACCATGGTTCTGACCAATTCAAAGGGCAAAACGCGCACATCCACTATTTATTCCCAACTGGTTGATGGAGGCAAGAAGCAGATCCTCTGGTTTCTGGCGCCGGCGGACGATAAAGGAGTAGCCTTCTTGAAAATCGAGCATGATGGAAAGGATGATGAAATGCGCATGTGGCTTCCGGCTTTCAATAAGATCCGCCGAATCTCATCAAAGAAGAAAGGTGATTCCTTCATGGGCTCAGACCTCAGTTATGAAGATATGACCAGCAGGGAGGTTGATGAGAATGAATTCGTTCGCCTGGATGATGACGAGGTGGACGGAAAAGAGTGCTACATACTGGAAGTGACACCGAAACCTGAAGCCAAATCCACCTATTCCAAACATATGACCTGGGTAGAGAAAGCAACCTTGTTAGCGGTAAAAGAAGAGTCGTATGATCAAAACGGAAACTTGAAGAAGACCAAGGTTTTTAACACCAGCAGGATGGGAGACTACAATATCATGACTGGCATTTTTGTCAAGGACGTTCAGAAGGAACACACCACGAGAGTAACGTTTGATGAAATTCAGTTGGACACCGGCCTCGAGGAGAGTCTTTTCCAGGAGAAGAATTTGAAGCGGATGCCCCGGTAGGAGGAAGATATAATGCAGAAATCACCCCCAGTTGCAAACATAAACGATCTTGTGAAATACCAGTCTGACTCCGTCGTCAGCAAAACGCTGATCAAGGGTGAGAAGGGAAGCGTAACGCTGTTTGCTTTCGACAAAGGTCAGGGGCTGAGTGAACATACGGCGCCTTTTGACGCCCTCGTCCACGTTATCGAAGGAGAGGCAGATGTGACGGTGGCCCAAAAATCACATGTTGTACAGACCGGGCAGATGATTATCCTGCCGGCAAACAAACCTCACGCCTTACAGGCAGTTGTACCGTTCAAGATGGTGCTCGTGATGGTGAGGGAATGAGAAAAGGATGAGATTTGCGCTGCTGATCCTTCCAGCTGTTCTGTCTGCACAGATCGATTATACCGGCTCTATTCATCCCTCTGACATGTATCGCTCCTCAGATGTATCGCGGATTTCACTCCCTTTCCGGATGGCGGAGCTGAAGCTGGGCTACACGCTCGGTGACTTCGACATCAAAACCAGCAGCTCTCTAGAATACCGCTGGTTCACTGGTGAAACTGAATTCGATTTACGGGAAGCTTATGCTGTTTGGTATCCCCGGTTTGGAGAGGTGAAGGTTGGGAAACAGATCCATGCCTGGGGTGCAGCTGACGGAAATAATCCTACGGACAATCTCAATGCTTACGACTATTACTATATGTTCCTTCCGGGTACGGATCGGAAGATAGGATCTCTTTCGGCGGCGGTGTCAGTCTACCTTGGGGCCTGGCAGATTAAGGCTGTCGTTATTCCTGAGCATATGCCCAATCGTTATACATTCGGCGAGGAGGATTTTCCCATCAAGCCCCCGTTCGAGCCGGAAGAATACATTAAGGTAGAGGACCCATTGGAGTATGGTGCTCGTCTCCAGACGACAGTGGGGGAGAGTGATCTTTCTGTCTCTTATTTCGAAGGTCACGATAGGGGATTCAGCCTTATAGGCATGAACTATCTCCAACTCCAGCCGTTACCTCAGTTTGGATACAGGTCAACGTCTGTTCTCGGGGGTGACTTTGTCACTTTCATTGGCGATCTGACCCTTCGGGGCGAGATGGGTTTTTTCATGACTGAAAATGAAGAAAATGATTGTTGTGACGCACTGTTCCCGTTGGAAGCGGAATATCTGCAATACGTTCTCCAAGGTGAAGTGACAGGACCTTTCGACATCCAGTTTTCAGGCCAGTTCATCGGCAGTACGGTGCAAAAAGCTGAAGGACTTACTTTTAATCAAGTGATATCGCAACAGACTGAATTAACGAAAGACAGTTTTGTACCGGGAATGGGAACCCCCTTCGCCATGTTTGCCAAACAGGCTATTATGCTATCCGGAACAGGCAACCTGATGGACAATAGCCTTGAACTTAGAGCTACTACCTTAGTTAATCTTGAGGAGGCGGGAATGATGGGTGGATTTGGAGTAGCCTATTCCCCTCTTGAGAACTGGGAAGTTGAGCTCGGCTTGACTCAGTTTTTCGGCGACGAGTCAGATCCCACCAATCGCTTTACACAACTGGAAGATTTTTCTCATATCTCCGCCGGCCTTAAATTTAGCTTCTAACTGACACACTAACCCAGATTCTTGTGACCATGCCCAGACTGGCCAGTTGTCTTCTCATTACTTTTTCCACACTGCAACCGCAGGTTACCGCCCTCGAAATCATGCAGAAGGTGGAGGCCCAGTCTGAGCCGAGTGATGTCATCTCTACGACAGTCATAACCATGACCAAGATCACGAAGACTAAGGAACGCAGTCGAAGCCGTGAGATTAAGTCATTCCAGAAATCCTTCCAAGAGGGCAGCTTTGTATCCAAGTCTCTTATCCGCTTCACAAAGCCGGCCGATGTTAAAGGAACCGGATTTCTTTCATGGGACTATCGCGAAGCGGGCAAATACGATGATCAGTGGCTCTATCTGCCGGAGCTGCGCAAAGTGAAGCGTGTCCAGGTGGGCCAGAATACTGGACGATTCATGGGGACTGATTTTACCTATGAAGATCTTGCCGGTAGGAGCATAGATGAAGACGGCTATGTCCTGTTGGGGAGAGAGACTGTTTTCGGTTCAGATTGCTACAAGCTCGAAGCCTTTCCGAGAGAGGAGAAGCCGTCCTATTCGAAGCGGATCATCTGGGTAGATGCTGAGCGGTGGGTGGTGCGGAAAGTGGAGTTCTATGATTTAAAAGGACGGTTATTGAAGATTTTGACCGTCCCGGAAATGAGAAAAGACGGCCAGTACTGGACAATCGTGAAGATGATCATGGAAAATACTCAGAAGCCCCATAGAACAACACTCGAAACCGTGCAGATTGAGTACGATGGGGGGATTAGTGAGGATCGTTTTCTCGTCACATCCCTGAAGCGTCTATGATAGCTAGCTTCTCTTAGTCTTCAGTCTACTTCTCTCGGAAACCGATGCGATCGAATGGGTTTACAACACTCGAGATCATATTGTTCAGATGGGAGCTGATTCGCTTTAGGTATCGGACATATAGTGCTAGAGCAGCGGAGTCGCCAGCCGATATATCTTTTACTTTTCCTTTGGCCAGATCGTTAACGATCTGATCACAAATACCGCTGACCTCAGTCTTGAATGTGCTCATCATCTCTCTTGCCTCTTCAACTGCCTGATCCTTGAGAACAGTGATCGTCTGATCAAATCTCTCTTTTATCTGATTCTCGATCTCGTTCAGGGATTCTTCGTAGGGAATCACAGTTAATCTCAAGGGATGGGCCTCTGCCAGATCGAGAATGTTCTTGCTGTAGTCGCCGATTCGCTCGATATCAATGACAATACTCACAAGGACCATTCCGCCGGGAAGATCAGTGGGCCCTTGCAGGGCACAATGGGTCATCACTTTTCTGCGCACATCCCGTTCGTAGGCATTTACCTTCTTGTCGCTCCGACGAATCTCCCTGTTTATTTCAGTATCATCACTCTCTCGAAGAATCCTCACTGCTTCAAAATACATAGCACGGGCGATTTCCAGCATCTCATAAGATTGGTCCCATGCCTGAACCAGCAGGTCATGCGATTTCCACAGTTTTGTCAGTTCTTTCCACATGATATTACCTCATGACTGAAATTAGTGATAACGGAGTGAAGATTGAAATACTAAAGCCACAGATAAGCGCTGATCTTCGGCGAAACGATGTTCGATCTTGTCTGTCTATTCTTAAGTTCATTCTATCCGTGATCAGGTTAGGAAAATCAATGCTACCGGCACAAAATGCAGAAGGATATAGACAGTGATGAATAAGATCAGATGTTTGGTAGAGCTACCGGCTTTGTCACCCACAAACAGGGCCAGCCGAATGGGGATGAACTTGAGGGGGTAGAACAAAAGGATTCCAAAAATATTGAAACAGAGATGAGAAAAGGCGACGGTGATGGCTACACTGTTCTGAGTTGCCATGGCGGCTAGGATTGCGGTCACCGTCGTTCCTATGTTTGCGCCAAGAGTATACGGGAAGATTTGTCTCACAGATACAAGACCAGCACCTGCCAGAGGTATGATAAGAGAAGTGGTGACGGAACTACTCTGGACTATGGCCGTCATCAATATGCCGAATATGAAACCGAAGATATCGTTTCTGAAAAGGTAGTTGCCGATGATTACTTCCATCTTCGTCAACATCAGAACCCGAATTGTCTTTACTAAGAAAGTTAGTGATGCGAACATGAGGAGGAGTGAAAAGACGATCATAAGAGCACTTTTGTAGGGCAGCAGAGAGAAGATGTGATCAAGCCAACTGATGGCGGGATTGAGAACAATCTTCAAAGGATTGAACATCTTCAATCCACCGGCTCCGAAGAATCCGTGTTTTAATAGAGAAGCAGTTCGCTCAATGATGTGAAACTTCATCTCAACAGGGAATAAGACGATGACAACACATATATTAAAGAAGTCGTGTACGATACTCGCGGAGAATGCCCTGCGGAATTCTTCCCTGCTCTTGATATGACCGAGAGAAACAAGCGTATTCGTGACGGTAGTCCCGATGTTTGCTCCCATGATGATAGGGATGGCGTTGCTCAGACTGAGAGCATTTCCGGCAACAAGACCGACCACGATGGCAGTTGTCGTTGATGAACTCTGGATTAGGCTGGTGGCAACGATGCCGATGATGAGACCGGCGAAGGGATTGGAGGTCATCTTAATCATTACTTCAGCCAAATCCTTAAACTGTTTGAAGGAGTGTCCGAGCAGTTTGATGCTGAGCAAGAATAGATAGATGGTGACAATAATAGTCAGCATCTTGATCAGTTTGGATTGGGAAGTCAAGCTACTCTTCCCGCTGACCTAACTAAACATTTACCGAGGCATAATATCATAAGTGAAAAATGAAGACTTGAATCTGATTGTAAGACGCGGTGGAGTAAAGACTTTCTGGCAAAGTCTAGCAAACTTGTCTAAGTGTCAGAATACTACAAGAAAAAAGTAAGACAGGCATCAAAACAAGAAAACCATATAGGTCATGTTTGCCACTTTGTCCCGTCCCGTCAAACAACAAGTTAGTGCAAACCCAGAAGTAAACAAAGTACAGGCAGAAAACTTCAGCTCCGTTGTCGAATTCCTAAACCGGAATCAGGGTTGTGATCCAAACTTATTCTTCAGCGTCTCTCTCATCACCCCCCTTCTTGTCCATATAGTCTTTGACAGTATCGGCAACTTTTGGTGCCAGATCGAAGAGCCGGCCCATGATACTTTCCTCCTGTTTCAGCGAATAGAGCCGGGCGCCTTCCTTACCGACAACGAAGAAAGCCAGCGGTTCAATGCTCCAGCCGCCGCCGACACCTTCGCCTGTATTGCCTTTCTTTTTTTCATCGGAACCGCCACCGCCGGCACCAAAACCGAAACTGACCTTTGAAACAGGAATGACTGTGTAATCTCCCGCCGAGATGGGATCTCCTACAACAGTCTTTGTCTGCATCACACTTTCCAGTTCCTTCATGACATTCTTGATGAGTTCGGAAACAGCCATGATGACCTCCTGATTATTGGTTAACGTTTGTGAAAGAGATACGTGGACCCGAGCCGCCATGCCAGGACGGCTGGTCTAAAACTGACAGCTGATCTGCAGTCGAGATCCACGATCTGCCTATCGAAATCCGGCGTCATATTTACATTGAACCTATGACTGCCGATGAATGCATTGAGAATTGACAGTGCGCCGAAGAACTGGCCTGTCACTGCCGGATTCTGCCAGCCGAAAACGCCTCTGATCCCGAAATCGCGCCACTTGATTGATCTCTTCACCGCAGCCAGCAGTTTTCCGTAAGGGATGGCCGTAATCTTCGACCATCGCTTCGAGATCGGTTGCTTCTCCTTCGCTTCAGCAGTCACTTTTTTTTCTTCCGGTTTCTTTCCGCCCAG
Organism: Candidatus Neomarinimicrobiota bacterium; assembly: GCA_030743815.1. Taxonomy (NCBI): domain Bacteria; kingdom Pseudomonadati; phylum Fidelibacterota; species Fidelibacterota bacterium. The sequence continues at coordinate 6,204 of JASLRT010000086.1, forward strand.
GCGCCACTTGAACCGTTCCCTTCCAGGAGAGCCGAGGAACAGGTAGCTCATGCTTTCGATCCGGGCAAATCCGATCCCCATATTTCGACCTCCCAGTGCCACAGCTATCCGGTAGTCCAACTCATTCTCCTTCAGCAGAATGCTTGCCTGAAAGCGGATATACCAAGACAGAAACAGAAATAGGACGACGATCGCTGCGAAGCTTGCGAGAATGAGGAGAAACGTAGCCATAGGAAGGCAAAAGATACGTGATAATCGTTTCGAAAAACAGGAGATTTGTGTGAAATGACAAATCGGTTGGTCTTGTCATTGAACGGACAAATTGTTAGTTTTAGCTGTGCTTTTCGAAATAGTATTGCGTGTGATTGGGATGGAAATCGCACAACGTGTAAATGATGGATGGGTGGTCGGGCCCGGGAGCCTCAGAGAGGCTCTTTTTGATTAATGAAGAAGACAGTTGAACTTCGTGATGTAGATCCGCTGGGAATTGCCGGCGTTGCCGATGTGAATCTGAAGATCCTTGAGGATGCTTTCCCGTGTAAGATTCTACTGCGGGGCAGCACAGTCACTCTTGAGGGGAAAAAGGAGGATACAGCACAGGTGGAGGAAGTGCTCAAGGAAATGATGAGGACGTACAGCAGGAAAAATTCGCTCACCGACGGCGATGTCCGTTCTCTTGTAGCTTTGATCTCGAACGGGGATCACGTTCCGCAAGAGCAGCAGGAGTCTGTCATCCTGTATACCAAGCAAGGCGCCATAATGCCCCGATCTGAGGGGCAGAGAAGACTCTACGATCTTGCACGATCGAACGATATGGTTTTTGCCATCGGTCCGGCGGGAACGGGGAAGACCTATCTGGCAGTGGCCTTTGCTGTGGCGGCTTACAAGAATCGGGAGGTAAAGAGAATCGTACTTTCGCGGCCTGCGGTGGAGGCAGGTGAGCGGCTCGGTTTTTTGCCCGGTGATCTGAGAGAAAAGATCGATCCTTATCTGACCCCGCTCTATGATGCGCTCAATGAAATCCTTTCGGCGGCGACCCTCAAGTCACTCATGTCAAAGCGGGTGATCGAAGTGATACCTCTGGCGTACATGCGGGGCAGAACTTTGAATAACGCCTTTGTCATCCTAGACGAAGCCCAGAACAGTTCCGCCATGCAGATGAAAATGTTTCTCACAAGGCTCGGCCCCAATTCGAGAGCCATCATTACCGGCGACGTGACGCAGATCGATATTCCGGAGAAGGAGGAATCGGGACTTCTGCAGGCGGTAAGGATTTTGAAGGGAATCGACGGTATCGGCTTCGTGGAGCTGACGGAAACCGATGTCGTCCGCCACAAGCTGGTAAAAGATATCATCATAGCCTACAGCGGCAGCAATCAAAAGGGGAAAAGAGATGGATAGTCAGCGTAGTGCTGTCATCGCTGGTGCGCGGCGCACACCTATAGGAACTTTTGAAGGTTCTCTCAGTGGTATTTCGGCTGTCCAACTCGGTGCTACCGCCGTCAAGGCTTCCCTGAAAACATCATCTCTCGCACACGATGCGGTTGATGAGGTGATTATGGGAAACGTCCTGCCGGCCGGATTGGGTCAGGCGCCGGCGCGTCAGACCGCCCTCGCCGCGGGGCTGCCGGAATCTACCGAGTGTCTCACCGTCAACAAGATGTGCGGCTCCGGCTTGAAAGCTGTGATGCTGGCCGCCCAGGCGGTGCAGCTGGGCGATGCTGATGCAGTTGTAGCCGGAGGCATGGAGAATATGAGTCGCGCCCCTTATCTGCTACCCAAGGGGAGAAAAGGTTACAGACTGGGGCACGGTGAAGTACTCGACAGCGTGGTAGTAGACGGTCTGTGGGATGTATACAACGATAAACATATGGGCAGTTGTGCCGAGACGTGCAACCGGAAACACAACTTTTCCCGGGCAGAGCAGGATGAGTTTGCCAAGGAGTCTTACTCCCGGGCTCAGCGGGCACAGGAAGACGGTTCTTTCGCCGCCGAAATCATCCCGGTAAAAGTAACATTGAGAAAAGGTACTGTTACAGTGTCGGAGGATGAGGAACCGAAACGGGCTAATTTCGACAAGATGACCAGACTGAAGCCTGCCTTCGAGAAAAACGGCAGTGTCACCGCTGCCAACGCCTCCAAGATTAACGACGGCGCCGCGGCTATGGTTATATTGGCGGAGGATGCGGCGGCCGAACTTGGCGTGACGCCCACGGCGCGGATTGTGGCGCAGGCGTCCATCGCACAGGAACCGGAGTGGTTCACCACGGCTCCCATCAGTGCCATCCGCAAGGTGCTGGACAGGGCGAGCATGTCTCTGGCTGATATCGATCTTTTTGAGATTAACGAAGCTTTTTCCACGGTGGCTCTGGTGGCTATGCGCGAGCTGGACGTGAGTCATGACATCGTGAATGTCCGGGGCGGTGCGGTAGCACTGGGACATCCAATCGGTGCCAGCGGAGCGAGAATCCTGGTGACCCTACTCCACGCCATGGAGTCTCTGGATAAGGAGCGGGGCATTGCCGCAATCTGTATCGGCGGGGGTGAGGCGTCGGCGGTGATTGTGGAGAGAATCTGATGTACAATCTTGATTACTCTGAAGAACAGCTGCTTATTCAGAAGACTGCCCGCGAGTTCGCCAGAGAACATCTGGCGCCCGGTGTCATGGAACGCGACCGGAAAATGGAATTCCCGGCGGAACAGATCAAGACACTCGGCGAGATGGGTTTTATGGGTATGACCGTTCCCGAAGAATGGGGCGGTGCTGGTGCCGATGTTGTCAGCTACGCCCTGGCCATAGAAGAGATCTCCCGTGAGGACGCCTCCGCGGGAGTGATCATGTCCGTCAACAATTCTCTCGTCTGTTACGTTCTGGACGCTTTCGGCACTGATGAGCAGAAGGGGAAATACCTGAAGAAACTGGCGACCGGGGAGTGGCTCGGCGCTTTTTCACTCAGTGAACCTCAGGCGGGCTCCGACGCCTCAAACCTGAAAACATTTGCCGAGAAGGAGGACGATCACTATTTGCTGAAAGGGACCAAGAACTGGGTCAGCAGCGGGATCAACTCCGATGTGGTTATCGTCTTCGCGATGACGGAGAAGGGAGCGGGACATAAGGGAATCTCGGCTTTCATCGTAGAGAAATCTTTTGACGGTTTTACTACAGGCAAGAAGGAAGACAAGCTCGGCATCCGCGGTTCGGACACAAGCGAGCTCTACTTCGACAACTGCCCTGTCCCGGAGGTGAATCGGATTGGCGAGGAAAGCAGTGGATTCACTATAGCCATGAAGGCGCTGGATGGCGGCCGGACCGGTGTTGCAGCTCAGGCCGTAGGTATCGCCAGGGCGGCGCTGGAAGAATCGGTCCGTTATGCGAAGGAGAGAAAACAGTTTGGCAGTACAATCGCTTCCTTTGGCGCTGTTAAGGAGAAGATAGCCAAGATGGCCACAGACATCTCTGCCGCCCGGTTGCTTGTTCATCAGGCGGCCTACCTGAAGGACAACGGCAAGCCCTTTTCCACTGAAGCTGCTATGGCAAAATGGTTCGCTTCCAAGACTGCCATGGAGTCCGCTACCGAATGTGTGCAGATTTTCGGTGGCTACGGCTACATGGAAGAGTACGGCGTTGAACGTCTCATGCGAGATGCCAAGATTACACAGATTTACGAGGGAACTTCGGAAATACAGCAACTGGTCATCGCTAGAGCGATGCTGGAGGAATAGAGATGAACGGCGTCGAAGCAGAAGTGGCGGAAACGGTGGCGTGGGATGAACTTAGTTTCACGTTGACACCGACCCGTTCCATGTATGTGGCAGAATGTAAGATGGGAGAAGATTGGAACTCAGGCGAATTGAAGTCGTTTGGTGACTTCTCGATTTCGCCCGCGGCGGCCGTGTTGAATTACGGTCAGGGTGTCTTCGAGGGGATGAAAGCTTATCATAGCGCCAGGGACCGTGTCGTCCTGTTTCGGCCCGAGAGAAATGCACGCCGTTTTCAGGCATCTGCCGAGCGACTGTGTATTCCGCCTGTACCGCAAGGAATATTCATGCAGGCTGTGACCTCCACAGTAGGGGACAATCTCGATTTTGTCCCTCCGCTGGGCAAGGGTAGCCTCTACATTCGACCGTGTGTCTGGGGAACGGGACCGGTACTGGGTGTTCAGCCGGCGCCGTCATATACTTTTGTGGTCTACGTATCGCCCGTCGGTCCTTACTTCAAAGGTGGTATGAGATTATTACATCTTGAGGTGACAAAACAGTTTCACCGGGCTGCTCCCCGGGGAACGGGAAATGCGAAGGCTATCGGGAACTATGCCGCATCGCTCTATCCGCTTAAACTCGCCAAGGCGAAAGGATTTGATGAAATACTCTATCTGAATGCCGCCGATGAAAACTACGTGGAGGAAGTCGGCTCAGCCAACCTCTTCATCCTTTCAGACGGTGTTCTGAAGACGCCGGCTCTGGACGGCTCCATCCTTCCCGGAATAACTCGTGACTCGGTGATCCGGCTCGCCCGTGAAAAGCTCAACCTGGAAGTCCATGAAACAGAGGTGTCGGTCAGTGATGTGGTGCAGGCTGACGAAGTCTTCTGTACGGGGACAGCGGCCGTCATCACCCCTATCGGTGAGATCACCACCGACGAGGGACACAATCTCATTACTGAATCGGTGGGACCCGTCTCCAGGCAACTCTACGATCTTCTGACAGGAATCCAGAAGGAAGAGGTGGAGGATCCCTTCGGATGGGTGATACCTCTCCAGGAACAGTGAACAGGTGACCACGTGAAGAATCGTCGTATGGCCCGTGAGCTCGTTTTACAGGGAATCTACGCCTTTGAAATGACCGGAGATCCGTATGAAAAAATCCTGGCTGACCTGAAGCGTAATCGGGAGATAAACGCCGATGTGGAAGAATTTATGCAGAGACTCTTCAGCTCAACTGTAGAGCATGCCGACTGGTCTAAGCAAGAGATCATCAGTCGGTTGGAAAACTGGGATTATGAGCGGGTGGCACTCATCGACCGCCTGATCCTTCAGATGATGATTTGCGAGATGGTATTCCTGGAAGACGTCCCGCCAAAAGTATCCATTACTGAAGGTGTAGAGATTTCGAAGAAGTACAGTACCGAGGAAAGTGGTGCATTTATCAACGGTATTCTCGACTCCATCTATCACTCCCTTAATGAGCTTTCGGAGCCGGTGTAATAAGTGCGGCTGGCGGTCGTCTCCGATATTCATGCTAATAGAGAGGCGCTGGAGGTGGTTCTTGAATCAATCGGTAATGCCAGCATCGATAGAATTGTCTGTCTGGGTGATCTGGTGGGCTATGGGGTCGACTATGAATACTGCATATCAGCCGTCAGTGAACATGCGCATATTAGTCTAATGGGAAATCACGATTCAGCTGTCATTGGTACAGATTCGCCCACCGGTTCCCCGTGGCAGATGAATCCCCAGGCGCGAAAATCGGCGGAATGGACGATGAAGAATCTGTCCGCGGATCAGCGAGATTATCTATCCGGTCTCGAGATGTCGCATAGCCAGGAAGATCTTCTTTTCGTCCACAGTGCTCCCACCAGCCCGGGAAAGTGGTATTACATTTCGGACCCGGTTTCGGCAGCGCTTCATTTCAGTAGTTTTGAGGAACATCTCTGTTTTGTGGGACATTCACATATTCCGGGCATCTATTTTCAAGATGAAGAGTACCGGCACTACGTGGAAGGAGAGGTGGAGTTGCCATCAGAGAAAAGAGCAATTATTAACGTGGGAAGCGCTGGTCAGCCCCGGGATGGGGATCCGAGGGCGTGCTATATCGTCCTTGACACAATGAAAGAAACAGCGGAATTTACCAGGGTGGCCTATGACATTCAAAAGGCAACTGATAAAATATTGAAGGTGGGAGTCTCAGAATCCCATGCGAGCAGACTTTTCTTAGGGATATAAAATGGCGGGCGGTTTACTTAAAAATATGTTCGGATCCAAGTCTGAACGCGAAATCAAGAACCTTTTTCCAATTGTTGACGGAATCAATACGATTTATGAATCTCTCTCCAGTAAGTCTGATGAGGAGTTAGTGGAGAGGACGCATCAGTTTCAGGCGCAGATCAGGGAGAAAAACGAAGAAGCTGAAGAGGTCGGCAAGGCTGAAGGACTGGTTGAGGAACAGCTGGATAAACATGTCTTCAACGCTGAACAAGAGGTTTTAGAAACTATCTTGCCGGAAGCATTTGCCATGGTTAAGGAGATCTGTCGGCGCATGATGGGGGAATCGTGGAAGATAGTGGGACAACCGATCACGTGGGAAATGATTCCTTATGATGTACAGCTTATAGGCGCAGTAGTTCTCCACCGGGGCAAGGTTACGGAGATGAAGACTGGCGAAGGAAAAACGCTCGCAGCGACAATGCCGATCTATCTCAATGCGCTTACAGGCCGTGGTGTCCACATCGTCACTGTGAATGATTATCTGGCCCAGAGAGATGCGGAGTGGATGGGCCAGATTTATGAGAGGTTGGGGCTCACTGTCGGCTCTATTTTGAATGAGATGGACAGTGAGCAGCGGAGAGAAATATATAGCAGGGACATCACCTACGGCACTAACAACGAATTCGGCTTCGATTACCTGCGGGACAACATGGCTCTGTCAAGGGAGGAACAGGTTCAGCGGGGCCACGCCTACGCCATAATAGATGAGGTAGACAGTATTCTGATCGACGAGGCCCGGACGCCACTCATCATCTCTGGAGCTGTCGATCATCCCACTGATTCGAAGTACCGCGAATTGAAACCCCTGGTGGAGAAGCTGGTAAGAAAGCAGACCAGTCTGGTGAACAAATTAGTAAGCGAGGCTGAGTCCCTTCTGGAAAAGGGAGAAGATTACGATACAGGATACAAGCTGTTGCAGGCGATGCGGGGTGCGCCTAAGAACCGCCGGTTGCAAAAGGTGTTTCAGGAACAGGGTACCAGAAAGCTTGCTTTGAATGTTGAGTCAGACCATATGCGTGATAAGCGGCTGCATGAGGTGGATGAAGATCTCTATTTCAGTATGGACGAAAAAAGTCACGTTATTGATCTGACGGAAAAAGGCCGCGACGCCATCGCCCCTGATAATCCAGAAATGTTTGTCATTCCCGATTTGGGAGAGATACTCCACGAGATAGATAACAATCCGTCACTCACTTCTGTTGAGCGACAGCAGGAAGCGGAGAAAGTAAGGCTCCTCCACAGCAGCCGCAGCGAGAAAATTCATAACATTTCTCAGCTGTTGAGAGCTTATTCGCTCTATGAGAAGGATGTGGACTATGTGGTTCAGAACGGGAAGGTTCTCATTGTGGACGAATTCACGGGGCGGATTCTTGCCGGTCGCCGCTATAGCGAAGGGTTACACCAAGCTCTGGAAGCTAAGGAAAATGTGACTATCGAGCGTGAGACTCAGACCCTCGCTACCATCACACTTCAGAACTACTTCAGACTATATCACAAGTTAGCCGGTATGACCGGCACTGCCGAAACGGAGGCGGAGGAACTTCACTCCATATATGGCCTCGATGTGACCGTTATCCCTACTAATGAACAAGTCAGTCGTATTGATCATGAAGACGAAGTTTACAAGACAAAGCGGGAGAAGTATAACGGTGTACTAGACGAGATTGTGGACAGTCACAAGCGGGGGCAACCGGTGCTGGTAGGCACCATCAGCGTTGAGGCATCGGAGACGCTCTCCCGCATGTTGAAGCGCCGGGGCATTCCTCACAACGTACTGAATGCTAAGCATCACCAGCGGGAGGCGGAGATTGTGGTCAGGGCTGGTGATCGGGGCGCCGTTACTATCGCCACGAACATGGCTGGCCGGGGCACTGACATCAAGCTCGGTGAAGGTGTTGTTGACGCTGGCGGTCTGCATATCATAGGTACCGAGCGGCACGAATCACGGCGGATCGATCTGCAGTTGCGGGGTCGTTCCGGCCGCCAGGGTGATCCCGGTTCGTCACGATTCTACCTGAGCCTCGAAGATGACCTCATGCGTCTCTTTAATAGTGAGCGTATCGCTAGCATTATGGATAAACTTGGTGTAGAGGAGGGCGAAGTCATTACCCACAGAATGGTAACCCGGTCTATCGAGCGGGCTCAGAAAAAGGTGGAGGAGAGAAACTTTGCCATCAGGAAACGCTTGCTTGAGTACGATGATGTAATGAACCAGCAGAGGGAAGTAGTTTACAGCCGCAGGAACCATGCCCTCACGCGGGACGACATCCGTGATGAAATTTCTGTGCTTCAGGATGAGTTAGTCGAAGATATGCTGGAACTGCACGGTGACGGAAGCGGCGATCCTGCCGATTGGAATTGGGAAGAGTTTGAGAGTGAACTGTCCTCGGTGCTGACTATTGAAGCTGATGAAGAGATACGTTCTGTCACATCCGCGGACGGAATCCGTAACAAGATCCTGGAAAAAGGTAAAGCTGTCTATGCGGCACGCGAGAGCCTCATTCCGGCTGAGATTATGCGCGCGTTTGAACGTTATGTGGTCCTGCGTACCATCGATGAAAAGTGGAAAGATCATCTCTACGCCATGGATCAATTGCGCGAAGGCATCAACCTGCGTGCCTACGGTCAGAAAGATCCTCTCCTGGAGTACAAGTCCGAAGGGTTCGATATGTTTATTGAATTCCTGAGAGAGGTGAATCGCGATACGGTTCAGAGGCTCTATCGGACGCAACTTCAGGGGATGGATCAAGCGCCGACGATGAGGGGCCGTGCCCCCGCTCGCCGTGTACGTACGCAACACGATGAGACTATCGGTATGGGTATGGCAGCGCCCACTAACGGGGACGGGCAACCAGCGCAACCAGCACCCGCTGGTAAGCCTCAGCCTATTCATGTGGAGAAGAAGGTAGGCCGGAACGAACCGTGTCCATGCGGTAGTGGCAAGAAGTTCAAGAAATGCCACGGAGCGTAAGTTCAACGGCTCTGATTACTGGTTATTGGTAGTATCCGCCGGGGCTGACTACCGCTCAACCAGCTACCCCTCCACTAGTCATCAGTTACCACTCCACCCGCATTCCATTGCGGCAGGCAAGCTCACCTCAACCTCTATCCTTTGGCAAACAGCAATAATCTCCTATATTTTGCCGATGCTTGACAGGTATAACTGTATTGAATTGCCGCGGTGGTGGAATTGGTAGACACGCTAGCCTTAGGAGCTAGTCTTCCTTAGAAGGTGCGAGTTCGAGTCTCGCCCGCGGCACATTCTGAGTCGTGAAAGTAGCAGTCGCCGTAAAATTATTGGTCAGAGCGGACTTTCGCGATACTCATCCTGAGACAGCGTTAATTCTTTTTGCTCATAAGGAATGCATGATCGTAAATTGCCCGCCTTAAAAAAACGACCAGCAATCATTTGGACACATGTCACAGGAAATTGAGAAGAAATCCGCGCTGAGGGTAATTGTTCACTCTTTCTTTGTTGTTCCGTTTTTAATTGCACTATTTGGGGTGCTGATCTTCTTTATGTGGCGCCTGCTAACGCACGAGCCGCGGGTAGCTGAAGACTATATCACTGATGTAAGAATTGGTAGCGCCACAAAGCGTTGGCAGTCGGCCTATGAACTGTCTAAGATTATTGCCTCGCCGGACTGGGCACCGCAGGATGATCGCTTTGCCACGGAGATGCTGACGGCGTACGAGTACTCTCTGAGAGATCCAGACACTCGCGTCAGACAGTACCTTATCCGGGCCATGGGAAATTCAGGCCTAACCGAATTCTCGAAAACCATTCAGAGTGCACTCGCAGAACCGGGTGAAGCTGTTGTGGCGGACGCTGTCTATGCACTGGGACTAATCGGCGGAGATCAGAACCTGACACCGATCGTTGAGATGACGGAGCATCAATCTGACCTGGTGAGGAACAGATCCGCTATCGCCCTCGGAAATCTTGGGCTGCAGGATTGTATCCCTTCCTTGCAGAAACTACTGTATGATATTGAGCCGAATGTGCGCTGGAATGCGGCTGTATCGCTGGCAAAACTCGACAGCGACAGCGGCCGTGATATTTTGTTAAATTTATTGCACAGAGGATATCTGGAAGAATTTGATGAAGTAGATCCGTACGAGCAGACTGAAGCGATGTTGACGGCTATCAATGCAGCTTCTCTCCTGGGCGATTCATCTCTTAATGCAGCGATTATGAAACTGAGCCAGGAAGATATGAATATGAAAGTACGTGATGCAGCCATGAAAGCGCTCAATCTTTAGGGAATACAGGCTATGAGTGACAAGGAAAAGCAGGTGACGCAAGAGTCAGACGCTGAAGAAACTTTGAAAGAAAAAAAGGTGCCTAAGCAACCAAAGGCTTCTATCGGGGAAGATACGTTCGAAGAAAAAGTGAGGCGTCGTTCGTTCATCTCCTGGCTTACAGTTGCCTGGATCACCTTTACGGCAGCAACGGGCGCCTTCTTCACGATGATGATGCGCTTCATGTTCCCCAATGTGCTTTTCGAACCGCCGCAGTCGTTCAAGATCGGTTACCCTGATGAATATAAGGTGGGTGAAGTAGATCTGAGATGGAAGAACAAACATGGTATCTGGGTGGTAAGAAATTCGGAGCAGATTTATGCTCTCTCCACTGTATGTACCCACCTTGGATGTATGCCTAATTGGCTGGAGAATGAGCAAAAGTTTAAATGTCCCTGTCACGGGAGCGGTTTTCGTATGACGGGCATTAACTTCGAAGGTCCCGCACCCAGGCCGCTGGAACGATTCAAGATTGTATTGGCTGATGATGGTCAAATGTTGATTGATAAGACCAAAAAATATCAATATGAGAAAGGTCAGTGGAGCAACCCAGAATCTTTTCTGGTTGTATAGTTAGAATTTCGACTCGGGGAGAAAGATGAGCGAGAAATCTAAGAAGAACATTTTCGAACGATTCGGTGAGTCGGCTGTCTGGAAGTCGATTTTTAGATCTGGCGTGCCGCGCTCCCGCCGCCAGCGGATGATGTCGGTGCTTAACAGTGTTTTCTTGCATCTTCATCCTGTTCGCCTGCCGCGACACGCCATCAAGCTCAAGTTCACCTGGTGTATGGGTGGACTATCGTTCTTTCTCTTCCTGGTGCTCACAATTTCTGGTATCCTCCTCATGTTCTATTACCGTCCCACCGTGGAATATGCTTATGTGGATATGATAGACCTTGGCGAACAGGTACCTCTCGGCATCATGCGGGAGATCCATCGCTGGGGAGCGCATGCAATGGTCATCACAGTCTGGCTGCACATGTTCAGGGTATTCATGACCGGATCGTACAAACCGCCGCGGGAGTTCAATTGGGCGGTGGGTGTTATTCTTCTCACCCTGACGCTGCTACTCAGTTTTACAGGCTACCTTCTGCCGTGGGATCAGCTTGCCATCTGGGCGATCACAGTGGGTACCAACATGGCCCGAGCAACACCCTTTCTTGGCCATGAGGGGCCCGGGGCTGCTCTGCTCAGCCTGGGTGACATCAACTTCGTACACGCTGCCAGCGATGTTCGCTTTGCATTGCTGGGTGGTCGCTTTGTCGGCGAAGCAGCACTGTTAAGATTTTATGTGCTGCATTGCATTGGATTTCCGTTCATCATCATGATTCTGATGGCGGTTCACTTTTGGAGAATAAGGAAAGACGGCGGTATCTCGGGACCGACCTAAGAGAACTCAGGCGAATAGACCATTATGGAAGTCTTCAAGCATTTTATTAACGGTATTACCCATCCCACCATTATGCTGACAGCTATTCTTGTCGTTTTTCCGTTTATTTTTCCACCCTCAGATTTCTTTGAGAAGTGGAACCGCCGACTGCGATTGGACTTCTTCTGGACAAAAAAGGGGCTGATCGTAGTTCTGGCACTGTTCTTCGCATTCTTTGCCATCGGCGTAAGCGATGAAAACTCGCGGCTGATTTTCCTGAAACCGGATAATGTACCTATTGTCGGTCTCCTTATACTGGTGCATGCATTTCTCTGGCTGAGTATGAACCAGGCCAGGAACAATGACGAACTGTTGCAGGCGGGTGAGAAGCCAGCCGAATATCACGATCCTGAAGATAAAGTTCTGGTCTGGCCAGATCTCGTCTATATTGAATTCATTTCGCTGATTCTTCTCATGTCTCTGCTGCTCATTTGGTCCATCGGCTTGGAGGCACCGCTAGAAGAACCGGCAAATCCCACCAACTCACCGAATCCCGCCAAGGCGCCGTGGTACTTCCTTGGCCTGCAGGAGATGCTGGTTTACTTTGACCCGTGGTTAGCTGGTGTTGTATTCCCCTCAATTATGATCATTGGTCTCATGGCCATACCGTATATTGATATTAATAAGGAAGGGGCAGGATTTTACAGCTACAGGCAGCGGCGGATGGCAATCTCCATCTTCATGTTCGGCTGGCTCTGGCTGTGGGTAAACCTGATTCTGGTGGGGACATTCCTGCGCGGTCCAAACTGGAACTTTTTCGGTCCGTTTGAATTCTGGGATCCTCACAAGCTTGAGGCACTCGTAAATATCAACCTGTCAGAATTTATCTATATCAAGTTGTTCGGGATAGGATTGCCGGGGAATATCCTGTTAAGAGAAATATTCGGATTCATCGTCGTCTTCGGCTATTTCCTTGTTTTACCACCGATTCTGGCGAAGACAGTGTTCAAACAGTTGTATCAAGCCTTGGGTAATTTCAAGTACGGTGTCTTTATCTTTCTTGTCCTCAGTATGATATCACTACCGCTGAAGATGTACCTGAGGTGGATCTTCAATCTTAAGTATCTGATAGCCATTCCCGAATTCTTTTTCAATATTTAGCGAGATAGCGGTGGAAAAACAGGAACGATTCTACAATATCCTCAAGCTGAATAAGCTGTTCGGTATCTCAAGTATCGTCTTCTTGCTTCTTCTTGTCTGGACATTTGTCGATGACTACGATAGAGACTGGAAGGACTACCAGAGAGAATTTCGTCAGTTGGAGGTTGCCAGTACTAAAGGACAGCTTGACGGTGAGCTGGAGAAACTGAACGCTCTCGAAGAATACAAGGAAGCTCAAGGAAACTTAGATGCCGCCGGAAACGCACTAAAGGAAAAAGAAGACGATCTGAAAATTTTGGAGAAGCAGCTTAGGAAATTGGAAGCTGAACACTATCAAGTTGAACAGGTATACAATTTCACAAAGGCTGAGTATGATGTGGTAAAATACGAGCACGAAGAGGCTGTAGGGAGGGGTCACGGTAATCCGGAAGAAACTGGACAGAAATTGGATCGCTATGAAATAGATCTGAATCAGAAACGACTCATCGTAGAAGAAGCAGAGCGTCATATGTTTGAGAAACGTGACACGATTCGTTCTCACCGTGAGGAAGTAAAGGAGGCGGACACCCGACTCTCACAGCTTCGCCGTCAGGCCAGCATCTTAGAACGCAAATTGAGTGTAGTCGATCCGGCGGCCATGAGTTTCGCCAACAGGATTGGCGATAAGGTGCGTGATCTCCCTGTCCTGGACTTCCTCTCTCCTTATTACAAGGTAGACCAGGTGGTCTTGAAGGATATCACAGAAGATATCAACTTCATGGAGATACCAAAGGTGGACCGGTGCACCACATGTCACCAAGGGATCACCGAGCCTGGCTATGAAGATGCTTCTCAGCCGTTCACAACCCATCCGGATCTTGCTCTCTATCTTAATAACGATTCGCCACATCCGCTGGAATCTTTCGGTTGTACCAGCTGCCACGCCGGCCGGGGGAGAGGCACCGATTTCTCCACTGCGGCGCACACTCCCGGCTCTCACGAGCAAGAAGAGGAGTGGATTGAGAAGTACGACTGGCATGAGATGCACCATTGGGAGCAGCCGATGTTTCCCGTCAAGTACACAGAAGCCGGCTGTTTCAAATGCCATTCAAATGAAATTTACATCCGAGGTGCGGACAAACTGAACCTGGGAACGAATCTCGTTGAACGAGCTGGATGTTTCGGGTGCCATACCATCGAGCGTTACAAGAACAAACGACGGATAGGCCCCGATCTGAATAAGATTTCCTCGAAAGTGAACAAAGATTGGACTTACCTCTGGATAAAAAATCCCAAGTCGTTTCGTCATAATTCATGGATGCCGGATTTCTTTGGTCTATTTAACAACAGTGATCCAGAATCTGTTGCCAGAACAGATCAGGAAATAAATGCCATTGTGCACTACCTATTCAAGAACAGTGGAGACTTTCCGCTTGACAGGATTCCGAGACGTGGAAATTCCGAGCGAGGGGAAGATCTGGTCAACTCTCTTGGATGTCTCGGCTGCCACAGGGTTGAATCCGAGGCGATTGAAGAAGCGACTACCCTCCAGACATTACGGCTGGATCATGGTCCCAATCTTATTGGGCTAGCTTCTAAAACGGAAGCCGAATGGATCTACAGCTGGCTTAGGGAGCCGGAGCGTTACTTCCCGCGGACGAAAATGCCGAATCTGAGACTCTCGGTGACTGAGGCGGCTGACATCACGGCGTATCTCATGACTATGGGCAATGGAGATTTCCTCGAACAGACTGTCCCACCAGTTGATGAAGACCAGATCGATGAGATCACCATGGCTTTTCTCACTAGAATGTTCTCGGATTACGACTCCAGGCAAAAACTAACGGAAATGACGCTGGAAGATAAACTCGACTATACGGGTGAAAAACTAATCAGGTCTTACGGCTGTTTTGGTTGTCACAATATCCCTGGCTTTGAAGAAGAGAAGCCTATCGGGACGGAATTGACCGAAGAGGGGAGCAAGGAAGTCGCAAAACTGGACTTTGGCCTTCTGGACATCGAACACAGCCGCAAGGCGTGGTTCACGCAGAAACTTCTGCATCCCCGGAGCTTCGATGAAAACAAAGTAAAAGGCCCTTATGAGCGTCTTAAGATGCCGGACTTTGAGTTTTCTGAGCAAGAAGTAGAAGCAATTGTCACGGCCATTCTCGGTTTCGTCAAAACGTCTTACGGTGTGAAGCCGGCAAGATCCGTCAATCCTGATGTTCATATGGGTCAGTGGCTGGTGCGGGAGTACAACTGCCAGGGGTGCCATCTCATTGAACATGACGGAGGAGTTATCCGTTCCACCATTACACAGTGGCTTATGGATGTGAACGGTATCGGTCATGAAGCGGCCCTGGAGGTTACGGTCGATTTCAGTCCGCCTGACCTTCATACGCAAGGGGCCAAGACACAGCCGGACTGGCTCTTCGATTTCTTCAAGGAACCGACAACACTCATACGGCCCAATCTCAGGGTACGAATGCCTACATTCTATTTTGACGATGATGAGTGGAATTCGGTGATTAAATATTTTCAGTTTTTAGATGAAGAGGATAATGCCTACGAATCGCCACACCGGGTGGATACGAAGTCGGTGCGGTTCAAAGCTGGCAAGAGGCTTCAGGAGAAGGACATGGGTGCGTGCTTCAAGTGTCATTTTTATGGAACGGAGTTTCCCCAGCAAACCCCCGACACGTGGGCGCCGAATCTGGTCCTGACTAAGGAACGTCTCAGACCGGCATGGGTGATGGAATGGCTTCGTGATCCTCAAAGGATCATGCCGGGAACGAAGATGCCCGAGCCGTACATTCCCGCGGCAGACGAATTGTTGCAGGATAACGCCGCTAGCATCTTTGGTAGAGAGCTTGTTTCCCTCAAAGGGGACAGTCTATCTATGCTCTGGGGTTTGACGGATTATCTCTACGCTCTGCCCGGCAAAACTGATATCACTTCAGAGATCAAAAACTTCTTTGCCGAGAACGGCTACCAGCTGTTAAAACAGGAAGAGGAAGAAGGCGACGAGTGGGATGAATGGGAAGAAGAAGACGAGTGGGAAGACTAGGAATTGGTTAATAACTTTGTAATGGAGGTAATACGATGAATCACATCTTGAAACGATCCTCGGTTATAACAGCTATTTTTGTTATAGCTATCTCAGGCCTCTATGGAGGTGGCATCAAGGGGACGATGAAGTATGAAGGCGAGGTGCCGAAAATGGGGGACCTTAAGAAGAAGATGGCGTCGGATAAGGTCTGCGATATGATGCACGATTCACCAGTACGAGATGAATGGCTTCTGGCCGGACCGGACGGCGAACTTAAGAATGTGTTCGTCTATGTGAAGGAAGGAGTGAAGGGGGATTATGAGACTCCGTCGGAAGCGGCGATCATTGACCAGAAAGGCTGTGTCTACAAGCCGCACGTGCTGGGCGTTCAGGCAGGTCAGCCGATAGATATCTTGAACAGTGACGGTACTCTGCATAATGTCCATGCACTGCCGAAGAAAAGCGGCAACGCAAAGTTCAATATGGCGATGCCGGGCGCCGTCAAGAAGATCACCAAGAAGTTTAACACTCCGGAAATCATGGTGAAGATCAAGTGCGACGTCCACCCCTGGATGAAAACGTTTGTTGGTGTGGTCGATCACCCGTTCTATGCCGTGACGGCTGAAGACGGTTCCTATGAAATCAAGGGGTTGCCTGCGGGAACATACACTATTGAAGTGTGGCACGAGAAAATGTCAGGAATGGAAGTGTGGCACGAGAAAAAGCTGGCCAAAACGGCCACTGTCACTATCAAGAGTGATGAGATGGCCACAGCCGATTTTACACTGATACGACCGGACAAGAAGAAGAAATAGCACTATCGGTCTCTTCATCATATTATCAGCTTTTTCATTTCTGTGATGCGCGTCAAGCAGGATGCCGTACCCGGAATGCGCATCCCTGTCTGGTTCACACCGACTCAGGCTGGGTCGTGGGCATGATGATCATTGAGCACCAATAATCCGTCATCTAAAGTAAAGTCCCCTCCACCTGAGACGGTATTTTACTCCATCTGGTTAAGGCGGTTTTCAAAGTTTACCGCCTTAGCCACCCTTTTACTGATTTTTGTCGGCGGGCTCGTGACAAGCACCGGCTCGGGACTTTCTGTCCCCGACTGGCCGAACACCTACGGTTACTTCATGTTCAGTTTCCCGTTCTCCAAGTGGGTGGGAGGCATTTTCTACGAACACCTGCACAGGCTTGTAGCTTCATTCGTCGGTCTTTTGACGCTTGTTTTCGCCTTCTGGCTCTGGAAATCAGATGAGCAACTGTGGCTCAAGAACCTCGGCTGGGGAGCGCTGGTGGCAGTGATAACTCAGGGAGTTCTAGGCGGTATCACAGTGCTCTTTCTTCTGCCTACACCCGTTTCCGTCACCCACGGAGTCGTCGCTCAGAGCTTCTTCTGTGTTATCATTGCAATGGCGTACTTTCTCTCTTCAGAATGGAAGCACGATGAGGCTCCGCTGACGCACCCCGGAAATGAGTCTTTCTTCCGCTGGACGGCACTGGCAGCATCCTTTATCTTTGCCCAGTTGATTCTCGGTGCCGTCATGCGCCACACAGGATCAGGGCTGGCAATTATGGACTATCCGCTGGCTACCGGCAGGCTGATCCCCGCCTTCAATGGAGATACCTTATTTATCGTCAACGATGCACGCTTCGATCTCGGGCTAGACAGTGTAACACTTTCTCAGATTACGATCCACTTTGTGCACCGGCTCGGTGCACTGCTGGCTTCGATTGGCATAATAGGCGTAGCGATCCTGGGAGTCCGGAATTACAGTCAGGAGAAGAGGATAGCGTGGCCGGCACTCTTCCTGGCGGCGCTGTTGGCCATTCAGCTTACACTGGCAGGTTTTATCGTCTGGAGCGGAAGGAATCCGGTCATCACCACGTTTCATGTCTGGACGGGTGCACTCATGCTTGGCACTTCGGTGTTGCTGAGTCTGCGGAGTTACCGGATCCTCGGGATAAACTTTTGGCCCATCGCCCGTTCCGTTCCGTCCGGAGTTGCTGCACGGACACGACAATTGGTAATCAGCTTCTTCGAATTAACGAAGCCGGGCATCACTGGTCTCGTCCTCGTGGCCGCCGGCATAGGGTTCTACCTGGCGCTGAACGAGGCGGGATCGTCCCTCGGAGATAATGTCGGCCGTCTCATCCATCTTCTCATTGGGACGGCTCTGGTTTCGGGAGGCGTTGGCGCCCTCAACGAATTTATTGAACGCGATGATGACTTGCGGATGTATCGTACCATGGAAAGGCCCGTTCCTGCGGGGCACCTTTCACCGTTTGTGGCAATGATGTTTGGAACTGTGATATCTATCTGTGGCATCGCATATCTGGCAATCGCTCTTAACGTTCTGACCAGTCTGCTGGCATTCGCTACTCTGGTACTGTACCTCTATGTCTACACACCGCTGAAAAAGAAGACGACGCTTAATACACTGGTGGGGGCGGTCCCCGGTGCCCTGCCGCCCATGGGAGGGTGGGTTGCCGCAGGCGGTGATCTTACATTAGGAGCGTGGATACTTTTTGGCATCCTTTTCCTGTGGCAAATCCCCCATTTTTTTTCTATCGGCTGGCTATACCGCAATGACTATAAGCGTACTGGATTCCGGATGGTTCCCGTTACGGATGATACAGGGCGCGCGACAGCACTGTATGTGATAATGTTCTGTCTGGCGCTCCTTGGTTGCAGCCTATCCCTTTCATTCGTTGGTATCACAGGCGGAGTTTATCTGGCTGGGGCGACTCTTCTCGGATTGGTTTTTCTGGCTGCCGGCACGAACCTGGCGCTGAAGAAGACAGACAAGAGCGCCAGACAACTGCTCATTGCCTCAGTTATCTACCTGCCGTTGCTCCTCATTGTAATGGTCCTCGATGTCGGAATCATCGGATAGAGAAAAGGGTGTCGTATCGGCGGGATGCGAATTGATCTGTCACCAAGTCCGCTTAAAACGAAAACCTTAAACCAGATATTTGTCCCGTAGCAGGAAGGGAGGGAGTGAAGAGGTGGTCTGAACGTGGTCTCATGACCTCGCTCGCAAAACAGACCGGTCCCCACACCTGAGATGAACAGAACGTTCGTGACTCTCCGCTATCCGATCTTTGCCTCCGCATTGGTTGGATTGGTGACAGGCATCTGGGCTGGTCTAATTCGGATCGGATGGTGGTTCCCTTTCAGTGATCATATCCCCCTTGAAGCTCACGGTCCTCTCATGGTCAGTGGTTTCCTGGGAATCGTTATCGGACTCGAGCGTGCCGTTGGCTTGAATCAACAATGGAATTACCTTGCACCCGCACTGACCGGGATCGGCGTACTGGGAGTTATCGTGGGCCTTCCGTTACCTCTGCCTCATTTGTTGATCACACTCGGTAGTCTGGTTTTTGTACTTATTTCACTGCGAGTTGTCCAGATACGCAGAGCAATGTTTACGGTTACAATGGCGCTTGGCGCTGTGGCGCTGTATATAGGCAACATGTTGTGGATGCTCGACTATCCGATGTTCAATTCCGTCTACTGGTGGGGTGCTTTTCTTATCCTCACCATCGCCGGCGAGCGTCTCGAACTGGCCCGCATCGTACAGGTATCAAAGGTGGGGAGATCTTTGTTTACCGTGGCGGTTGCCATACTCTGTACGGGGCTCATTACAGTTTCGTTCGATCCCGAAACGGGGGTCGTGCTGACCGGAGCCAGTATGGCGGGAATCGGTCTGTGGCTCTTGCGCTACGATATGGCTAGGAGGACTGTGCGTACCACCGGACTCCCGAGGTTTTCAGCCACCAATCTGCTCATAGGTTACGTCTGGCTCTGTGTCAGCGGTTCACTGGCGGTCTGGTCCGGTGCCGTAGATTCCGGACCCCAGTTCGATGCCATCCTCCATTCGCTGTTTCTCGGCTTTGTCTTTTCTATGATATTCGGTCATGCTCCGATGATTTTCCCGTCACTACTTCAGGTTCCCATGCTCTTCCACTGGAGTTTCTACAGTCATGTTGTGCTGTTACATGGTACGCTGCTTTTGCGGGTTGGGGGTGATTTGTCTGGGTGGTTTAGCGGCCGGTCACTGGGGGGGCTGATGAATGCCGCTGTACTGGCACTCTTCTTTGTAAATACGGCGATTTCTGTCGCCAGAGGGAAGCGGGCAAGGAAGACCACTTCTCAAAAGGTGTGAAACTTTAGTCCTCTACGCCGGCCAGTCGGGCGAGGCCGGGCGCATCGAGGAGCACAATCTTCTTACCCTGAGAAAAGACAAACCCTTCATTCTTGAAGTCAGTCAATGTACGCACCAGGCTTTCAGTACTGGTCCCCGCCAAGTCGGCTAAGTCCTGCCGGGACAGAAGAATGTTCAGCTCAATGCCGCCCCCGCGCGCACGACCAAACTTCTCTTTCAACAATAGAAGCATGCCGGCAGTTCGCTCCCTAACGGAAAAGCGGGCCATCTCGGTGGTTCTCTTTTCTGACTCGATAAGCTCCCGTGACAGATCACGCAGGATCTTCCAGGTCATGTCACCTACGTCAGAAATCAGCGAGTAGAGTGTTCTTCTGTCGATGAAACACAATGTGCTGTCTTCCAGCACTTCGGCGGTAGTGGAGTAGGGCTGTTCGGCAAGGAGAGAGCGGAGCCCGAGGGTATTGCCGGATCCCGCTATTCTAAGTATCTGACGTTTACCGTCAGGTGTCATCTGGTAAACCTTAGCTTTCCCCTCTTTTACGCAGTAGAGGCCGAAGACAGGATTGCCTTCATTGAAAACAATCTGACCTTTTTTGTAGCGACTGTCGGTCTTGACTCTGTCAACGGTCTTGAGCAAGTCCAGCTCCAGAGACTGGAACAGACCCTTATGTCGCGAAGGACAAATCCGGCATTCCATATTTTACGCGCTTATCATCGGAAGAAAATCGGTAGTTTTCACTCTTCTTCAAGCTCCCCAAAGTTACACTTTTCTTGATGAAAATCAATTCCCCATTTGAGTCATCTCATTGTTTCTCTCCAGAGAATTATTGATTATCCAGAGGCTATTATGACCAATGAGATCACATTAGTAGTCATTCAGGGGAAGTGAGAGATGCGATTGTCTATGACGGGAGAATATGCGGTGAGAGCCATGCTCTACCTTACCGCTCAAACGCCTGGTCACTTAAGTCTTATTGCAGATATATCAAGGAGTGAGGAAGTCCCGGAGACAATTCTCAGAAAGATTATGGCACAGCTGGTGAAATCGGGACTTGTAAGATCTTTCCGGGGGAGCGGCGGTGGTATCAGACTGGCCAGGGCACCCGAGGCTATTTCTTTGTTGGAGATAATTGAGACGATTGAGGGAAGAATCTATCTCAATCAGTGCCTTATCGCTCCCGATTTCTGTGACCGGATTTCGGGCTGCACAGTTCACCCGGTATGGCGCGAAGTGCAGGATAGCATGGTCAACATACTTGGGGGAAAGTCGTTGAAGGATTTGGTTGCGGCAGATCTGGAAGAGGCGTGACGGTTGCGTCATAAAGACGGAACTCAGACCATAAGGAAGAGGGAAATGATGAATAACATTATACTCAGTTGGAAGAGAAAAGTGAGACGGGGTCTCGATACTATTGTGCGACATGCCTGGGGAATCTGGTTTATGGATCCGCCTGAAGATGTTTCGCTCGACGGTTATCGGATAGATAATGTGATTCAATACATCGATACCGTGGTAACTATCTACTTCGGCATCGTAGTCCTGGCACTTCTCTATTTTGTTATCAGATACCGTTCCCGGCCGGGACATAAGGCTGTCTACGATAGAGGGGATACCAAGAAGCATGTCGCTATTACTGTTGCCATGGGACTTCTGGTCTTCTTCTCCATCGATGTAGTCATCGAGACTATGTCTTTCAGGGACTTGAAAGAAGCATTCTGGAATTTTCCGACGGGAGACAATGTTGTTCGTGTAGAAATCATGCCGCAGCAGTTTGCCTGGAATTTTCGCTATCCGGGACCCGATGGCGAGTTCGCCACCGATGATGACATCATTCCCGCTCAAAACCAGATGCATATTCCTGTCAATACACCGGTAGTGGTTGAGATTGCACCATACGATGTCGTGCACTCCTTTTTTCTCCCCAACTTCCGTGTCAAGATTGATGCCACGCCCGGCAGGACCAATGCTATGTGGTTTCAGGCGACCAAAACAGGTGTGTTTGAGATAGCATGTGCGGAGTTGTGCGGTAACAGTCATTACAGAATGAAGGGGTATCTTACTGTCCAATCGAGAGAGGATTACGACGCCTGGCTGGATGAACTGCGGGCTGAAGCTGAAGAATACGAGGACGAGTGGGAAGACAATGAATTGGTTGAGGAACAGATTCCCACTGATTGGGGATGGGTCTGGAAGGAGGCTAAGTAATGGCGACTGAAAATCAATCTTTTTGGGTGAAATATATTTTTTCGACCGATCATAAAGTCATCGGCAAACAGTTCTTGTGGCTGGGGATATTCTTCCTCTTCTTTGGTGGATATCAAGCCATGTTGATCCGCTGGTCGCTGAGTCACACGATGGAGGCTCTTCCCTGGTGGTTAACCTTGAAATTGTTATACGGATCCACCGAGGGAATCATAACTCCCGACGGTTACAATCAATTGATAACAATGCACGGGACTATCATGATCTTCTGGGCCATAACACCTTTACTGATTGGGGCCTTTGGCAATTTCTGTATCCCGCTGCAGATAGGCGCACCGGACATGGTCTTCCCAAAATTGAACATGCTTTCCTTCTGGGTATTTTTCCTGTCGGGTGTAGTTGTCCTGGCGTCTTACTTACTGCCTGCCGGCACTGCCGCAGCAGGCTGGACCTCTTATCCGCCGTTGAGCACCCCGGTCGGAGGCATTCCCGGATTGGGTCAACTGTTCTGGACTCTGGCGATAACACTTATGGGGACGGCTACTTTGATGGGTGCCATCAACTATATTACCACCATAGTTCGCTCACGGGCTCCGGGAATGGGATATTTTAAGATGCCCCTGACCGTATGGGGTCTGTTCCTGACCAGCATCCTTAACGCCCTGTTCGTACCCATCATTGCGGCGGGACTGATCATATTGCTCCTCGATCAGGCTCTCGGTACTCAGTTCCTTGTTGCCGGCGGAAAAGCGACAGTTCAAGGCGGTGATCCGCTTCTCTACCAGCACGTCTTCTGGATTTTCGGTCATCCGGAAGTCTATATCCTCATCTTGCCGGCATGGGGTGTTGTCTCTGACTTGTTGGCTGTGTTCGCCCGCAAGCCTGCCTTTGGTTATAAGGTAACTGCCGTCTGCATGTGTACCATCGTAACATTGAGCGGTATCGTGTGGGGTCATCACATGTATACATCGGGTATGAGCCCTCTGCTGGGCAAAGCGTTCATGTTTCTTACACTACTGATAAGCATCCCATCTTCCATATTTTTCCTAAACTGGCTCGGCACTCTGTGGCGGGGTAATCTCAAATTCGAAACGCCTATGCTGTTCGCCATGTCAGTCATGTGGGTATTTGCACTTGGCGGTTTGACAGGGCTGTATAATGCGACAATTACCTCAGACCTGTATGTGCACGATTCCTATTTCGTTGTTGGCCATTTTCACTATACCATGGCCGCATCGGTACTGTTTGCCGGTATGGCTGCAATCTACTACTGGTTCCCCAAGATGTTTGGCAAGACGA
This sequence comes from Candidatus Neomarinimicrobiota bacterium, assembly GCA_030743815.1. NCBI lineage: Bacteria > Pseudomonadati > Fidelibacterota > Fidelibacterota bacterium. The sequence goes on from JASLRT010000086.1 coordinate 29,725, forward strand.
TGAATCCGCTGCTGGGCAAGATACATTTCTGGCTGTCGTTTGTCCCTCTGAATCTGGTCTTCTTCAATATGATGGTGATGGGATATGCGGGACATCATCGCCGCTTATTCGATCCCAGCGAATATGATTTCTTAGCGCCCGTTTTAGGCCTGAACGAATTCATGACCTGGTCAGCCTTTGTCCTCGGTGCGGGGCAGCTGTTCTTTCTCTACAATTTCATCGATAGCTTAGTCCGCGGTGAAAAGGCTGAGAAAAATCCGTGGCAAGCCGCCACGCTGGAGTGGACGGTGGATGCACCGATCCCCCACGGAAATTATGCCGTTGTTCCTACGGTGCACAATGGACCGCACGAGTACAGCAATCCAAAAGTAACCGATAGAGACTGGATAGCTCAATCTGAGCCTATTCCCGGCTAGGAGTGGAGAGAAACGCCGTTGACGACCTCCCATACGTTGGCTCAAGATAACAGAGAAGATCAGTTTACTTCTTACTTCGGGATGCTGATTGCATTGGGATCCTGGGCCATGCTGTTTATCGCACTGTTTGCCAGTTACGGTATCATCAGGGTGCAAGCGGAGAACTGGGTATCACCGGCTTCAGATCCTTCGTCACTTCTTCTGGCTGCCATCAATACAGGAATTATTCTGATGAGCAGCTGGACCTATTATAGAGGTTACCGTGCCATTCTATCAGGAAACCTGTATTCGCTCAAGAACTGGCTTGTGATAACGATTATTGTGGGTGCCGGATTCCTGGTCATGCAGTTGAACCTGTGGCAATTGTTGACCCGGCGCGGATTTACCGCAACCTCACTGATCGAAGGTTCCGTGTTTTATATGTTATCAGGCTTGCACGGTATACACATCATTGGCGGTCTTGCTGCAGTTGTCTGGCTGCTGTGGAAAGTAACCAGACAGGCGATTAATACTCCCGGGCAATCCTTACCGGTCAGGCTGGTCGGACTATTCTGGCATTTCCTGACGGTTGTCTGGATTGCTCTATTCATCGCCGTTTTCATCATCTGATTTTATTGGAGATAAGGAGAAAATAGATGACTCAAGCACAGGCATTAGCAGTATCTGATCCATTTGGAAAAGCGACAACCGGAAAGCTGGGGATGTGGCTTTTCATCATCATAGACGGTCTCTCTTTTGCTGGATTATTGATCGGTGGCGCCGCACTACGGTCCGGTGGGGCGGATTGGCCACAAGCCGGTGAAATCCTGAATATCCCGCTGACAGCTTTCAATACGTTCCTGCTCATCTGTACCAGTTTTACCATGGTGATGGCCCTCAACTCCATCCAGAAAGGAGACCAGGCGGGGTTAAAGAAATTCCTGACCCTTACCATGGCAGGAGGACTGGTATTCCTGGGAATCCAGGTGTGGGAATATGTCCATTTCATTACAGACGGATTTATACCCAGTACCAGCATTTATGCGGCTGTGTTCTATGTGACCACCGGCTTCCACGGGCTGCATGTCACCTCGGGTGTGATATATATCGCCTGTATTCTCTGGGCAGCAAACCAGGGGCGCTATTCAGCCGATAACTGGGATCATGTGGAAATTCTGGGCCTTTTCTGGCACTTTGTCGATCTGATCTGGATTTTCGTCTTTACAGTGATTTACCTCATCTAACTTCAAGGGAGGCGAATATGAGTGATGCTCATAAGAAAACTTATCTACAGAACGCCATCTGGCTGGCCGTATTGACTGTTCTAGAACTGGGGGTTATAAACCTGTCAATACCCAGAATGGGACAGATAGTTTTGCTGTTTGCATTTGCGGCCACCAAAATGATGCTCGTGGCGATGGTCTATATGCATCTGCGTTACGAGACAAAGGTGCTGAGAAGGATTCTGTTCATACCGATACCGGCGGGTATCATCTTTGCCTGGGCGCTGATGTATGACCTACCGTTCCGGTGGGTAATGTAAAACTGTGAAAACCCTCAGATCCTTATTCTTTACTGCTGTTGCCCTGATTCTTACTGTCCTGCCACAGATTGTTTTAGCCTGTCCCTATTGCACAGGTCAATCCGGTGAAAACTACATCAAGACAATCATGATGCCGGTAGTCACCCTTCTTAGTGCTCCTTTTTTCGTTTTCGGCGTGATAGGACTTATACTCTTCAAGCACCAGAAAGGCGAAAAGAACGGTGAAGAAGACAAGATCAGTTGACATTATTTTCTGGCTTATGTTTGTTGGTGTCGGTTTTGCCACCGGCGCCTACCTGGTGCACAGGGACATGTCCGACGGTTTTGGCGCGGTCACCTACGGTAAAATACCGCGTTTTGAGCTTATTGATCAGAAGGAAGAACCTTTTACGTTCAAGGATCTTAATAATGAAGTGTGGGTTGCAAATTTTATCTGTACCACTTGCGCCGGGCCGTGCACGTCTATGAGCGAAATAATGGCATCGCTCCACAAGCAACTAAACTATGAGCACGATATTCACACGGTGTCTATCACTGTTAATCCTGAATACGACAATGCGCAAATACTCAAAACTTATAGTGATCGATACGATGCAGATCATGACCGCTGGCACTTCGTGACAGGGAGCAGGGACAAAATTAAGGAACTGGCTGTAGATGGATTTCACATCGGGGTTAAGGAGGATGTAATCTCCCACAGCACACTATTTGTGCTGGTGGATCAAAATCGGATCATTCGCGGCTATTATAACGGTACAGAGCTGGACGAAATAAAAAAGCTGGTACGGGACGTTAAAAGGCTTTTGTAATCGCCAGTTAATCGCTAACCGAGCTACTCGCCGCTATATATATCGGGGCGTAGATGAATAGCCCCCATCAGTTATTGTCTATCTAACTGGCTTACGGTAGAGTAATAAGAGGGGCGGCGGTTGTCGCCCCTTTCTTTTCTCCAACGGGTGTGGACGGTCGCTCCTTCAGTAACTTTCGTAGACGGCGCAGGTTGAGCTGCTCCCAAAGCGTCGCGGAGCGTTCAGTTGAATATTGGCTATGACGGAGACTATCCTTAATTTCACCCTCGTATTGGCTGTCAAGATAAAAGGCGAACCGTATTGAGTCAAAAGATCAAAATACTAGTTTACGCAGGATTCGGAGCCATTATTCTGGCAGCAATCCTCTTGCGATGGAACTATCCTCCTCAGCCGGAACTGGCTGTTTTAGAAGAGCTGCCCGATTTCCATCTTACCGATCAGTCAGGCAACGCCTTCAGCCGTGATGATCTGACAGGAAAGGTGTGGGTAGCCGATTTCATCTTTACGACCTGCGCCGGTCCGTGCCCTATTATGTCCAGTCAGTTCACTGAACTTCAGGATCGATTCTCCCATCTGCCTGACTTCAGGCTACTCTCCATCTCCGTCAATCCCGAGTATGACACGCCGCAAGTGCTAAAAGAATACGGCGATCATTACAATGCGGACCACAGCCGGTGGTCGTTCCTGACGGGTGAGAGGGAGGCCATCCATAAGCTGGCGGTTGACGGCTTCCACATCGGTTCGGTGGAAGATCCTATTTTCCACAGTATACGCTTTATCCTTGTAGACAGTAAGGGGCGGATTCGCGGGTACTACATCAGCTCTGAGATGGATGAGATGAAGAAGCTGTGGCGCGATGTTGAGCGGCTCGCCGAATCAACCTGAGATTTTTCTCAAATCAGAACATGGCAGAGGAGAGCACCAGAACCGAAAGCTTCTGGACGCGTATCATCACCATTGCGTCGGGGGTCTTGGCTGCTGCTGTGGCATTGCTGATTCTCGGTCCTCGCCCAGAGGGGATAGAAGGCTCACTGGACGTATCCGGTCTGCCTCTCATCAACGCCATCTTCAACAGCATTACCACCGTCCTTCTGGTGACTGCCTACCTCCTCATCAGGAAGAAGAAGATCATCAATCACCGGCGGGTCATGCTGACGGCTTTCGGAACGTCCGCCCTCTTTCTGGTAACTTACGTCATCTACCACTGGTTTACCGTCGGACCAACACCCTACACCGGCGAATGGCGGGGATTGTACCTCTTCATCCTTTTCAGCCACATCCCGCTTGCAGCGGCGATTCTGCCGCTGGCCATGGTGACCCTATATCGCGGGTGGAATATGCGCGTAAACAGACATCGTAAGATTGCAAGGATAACGCTGCCCGTCTGGCTGTACGTTTCGCTGACGGGAGTGATAGTCTATATAATGCTGTATCTCTAATCAGTACCGCGGCTCAGTCTACGAGCTTAAAGCACCTGTTGACTTGCCGCACTGCGTTTGAAATCTCTGGTGAGTTGGGTAACTTTGAGTGATCTATGAGGATTGTTAAGCTATTCACAGTTTCTACGTTCATCGCCACTTTTTTGTTGGGTGAGACCGTTTATCAGCAAGTGCGCGTTTTCTATACGGATGCCGCCGAACTTACCCAACTGGCTCAGATCGGCATTCCCCTCGATCACATCTACCACAGGAAAGGCGTCTTTGTTGAGGTTGTGGCGCTGCGGGAACAGGTGACCAAACTCGAACAGCTGGGGATGAGATACGAGATCCTTGTGGAAGACTTGACCGCATTCTACAAGAGTCGTCTCGATCCTGCTCTCCGCAGCGCGGAAGGATTTGAGTTGGGTTCCATGGGCGGTAACTATACCTATGATGAGATGGTGGCGGAACTCGATTCCCTGCGCCTTCTCTATCCTGCCTTAGTCTCGGAGAAAACGAGCATTGGACATTCACTCGAGGGTAGAGACATATGGGCAGTTAAGCTGTCTGACAATGTGGACGAGGACGAGACTACCGTGGGTGGCGGAGAACCTCTGGTTTTGTACACAGGATTGACCCACGCGCGCGAACCGGTGAGCATGATGAACCTCATCTACTTCATGTACTACCTGTGCGAAAATTACCGCGAGGACAAGCTTGCAACAGATATAGTAGATAACCGGGAACTGTGGTTTGTCCCTTGCGTCAATCCTGACGGTTATGTCTACAATCAATCGATCGAACCGAACGGCGGCGGTATGCACCGCAAGAACCGCCGGCCTGTTTGTGCCCAGAATCCGGGTATCGATCTTAACCGGAATTACGGCTACGCCTGGGGTGCAGATAACAACGGCTCCAGTCCCGATCCCTGTTCTTCAGTCTTCAGGGGCGACAGCGCTTTCTCAGAGCCAGAGACATCTGTTTTAAGAGATTTCATGCGGAGCAAGAATTTCAAGAACGTTCTCCACTACCACACCTATTCAAATCTACTCATCCACTCCTGGGGCGATGGAAGTTATCCTCCCGAACTGGATCTGAGCATGTTGCGCGAATACGGTGCCGAAATGACAAAATTTAATCATTATAAGGTCGGCACGGGGCCAGAGACGGTCGGTTATGGCGTCAACGGTGATGCCGTCGATTATTCCTACGGCACGCTGGGACTGGTGTCTTACACCCCGGAAGTGGGAAGCCGAAGCGACGGCTTCTGGCCGAGAACCAACCGGATTATGCCACTGTGTAAGGAGAACGTCTGGCCGAACCTCTATTTTGCGCTGATCGCTGGCCCCATTCTTTCCGTAACCAACGTTGAGCGAGATAAAGATTACGTGGAGCCGGGAGCTGAATTCACCATCAGCTTCGACATTATGAACCTCGGTCTTTCTTCAACTTCAGGATCGGTTCAGGCTGCCGCCTTACCTCTAAATTCAGCGGCGGAATTTTCACAGGCGACCCTCGATCTTGGTGCAATTGACGGTCGTGGAACAGGTGAGACGGCATTTGAGATCAGTGCTGTTCTGAGCGCCGCCGCTGTTGTCGGCTGTCCCGCCGGAATTGTTGTCAGCATGGATGACTCCGGTATCAGAACATTCACCGATACCGTCTCTTTCAGCGTCGGGACTCCGGCGACGAGCCTGTTAGATGATGCAGAATCCGGAATGGAAAAATGGAATCCTTCGAATTGGAGCCTCTCTTCAGATGCATACGAAGGTGATTATTCCATAACCGATAGCCCCAGCGGGGATTACAGGGACAACGCTGTTCTCCCTCTGACTCTCGATGATCCCGTTGATCTTTCGCAAAGTTCACAGAGTACTGTCAAGTTTAATGCCAAATGGGAGATCGAGGAAGACTACGATATGGTACAAATCCTGGCTTCAACTGATGAAATGTCATGGACGCCATTGTGGGGTAAATACTCGTCCGGTGGCAGCGATATGGGTGTGCAGCCGAGTGGGCGGCCGGTCTACCACGGATCCCAGATGCAGTGGGTTGCCGAGAGCGTTGATCTGTCACCATTTGACGGCGAACCTGCTGTCTATCTGCGTTTTGCCCTTCGGAGTGATGGTTACGTTCGGGGGGACGGCTTCTACTTTGATAATCTGCAGGTCGTTTCGTTTCTTCCCAAAAAGTTTTCTCTGGGCGATGTCTCGCAAGACTGTGTCATCAATAGGGCAGATGTCACCAGGGTAATGGAGATGATTCTCTGGCCGGAGATGGTGAACGATGAGGAGCGCCGTCTGGCCGACCTGAATCACGATACAAACGTTGATGTGTTCGATCTGGTCAAGCTCGTCGATATCATACTCGGAAATGAATGAGCCGGGTTGCTGGCGGGTATACTGCCTTATAACCCTTCTCGCTACTTTTTCGATTGTATCACTTTCCGCGTCTGACTCTGTTGACCGGCCGTTAATCCATCCGCAGTTAGAGGCGCTCGGTGGCAGGAGCGGTGGTCAGATCCACGCCTGGATTTACTTTACGGATAAAGGACCCGTCGGCTCAGCGGGCGCATCAAGCGATAAATGGCGTGAGTATCTCTCTCCAAGGGCGATACAGAGGCGCTCGGGAATTGGGATGACCGAAGTATCGACATTCCTGGATGTCCCTCTGGATGATGACTACATGACGAAAGTGCTGCGTACGGGTACGACACTGCGGCGGACGAGCCGGTGGCTGAATGCTCTCTCCGTATCAGCGACCCTGGAGAATCTTAATTTGATTGCAAAACTCCCCTTTGTGAAGAGGATTGATCCCGTTCTGGTCTCGCGCCGCCCCCTGCCGCAAGAAGAGAAACTCCAGCAGATGAGAAGCGGCAGACCGCCCCGATTCCTGTCTGATGTGTCGGACAGTCTGAACTACGGAGCGAGCCGGGAACAGATCGAACAGATCAACGCCCATCTTGCACACCAAGCCGGATATTCCGGGACGGGTGTTCTGGTTCTGATGCTCGATACAGGTTATCTGAAGGGACATGAATCTGTTGCTGAAGATCGGATAGTCGACGAATGGGATTTCATTAACAATGATGGTGACAGTCAGAACGAAGAGAACGATTCACCCAGTCAGCACAATCACGGCACTTACACCTACTCTGCCCTCGGAGGTTTCGCACCGGGATCATTGATCGGTCCTGCTTACGGAGTCCAGTTTCTGCTGGCAAAGACGGAGATCGTGGATCAGGAGATTGAGGCGGAAGAAGACAACTACGTGGCGGGATTGGAATGGGGCGAGCGCCTTGGAGCTGACATAGCGTCAAGTTCTCTCGGCTATCTTGACTGGTACACCTATGCCGATATGGACGGCAATACGGCAGTGACGACGCGCGCGGTGGATATAGCCGTCTCACTCGGAATGATCTGCGTTACTGCCGCCGGCAATGAAGCCCGTACTGACTGGCGTCATATCATCGCGCCTGCCGATGCTGATTCCGTCGTGGCTGTAGGGGCGGTCAATGCAGATGGAGAGATTGCCTCTTTCAGTTCCAGAGGTCCCACTTTTGACAATCGCATCAAGCCGGAAGTGTGTGCCCGGGGAGTCAATACTTCGTGTGCTTCCCCGGCCGGGGAAGCCCTCTATGCATCCATCGGCGGAACTTCGCTGGCTACCCCCCTCGTGGCGGGAGCCGTGGCGCTGATCCTTGAGGCGCATCCCGACTGGACACCCATGATGGTGAGGGAAGCACTGATGCGGACTGCATCTCACTCAGATTCGGCTAACAATACCTACGGATGGGGTATCGTCGATGTCTGGGCGGCTGTCAATTATGCATCCTTCACCGGGCCTCCCGATCCGACCATCCCTGAAAACTTCTTTCTTTCTGAGAACTATCCGAACCCATTCAATGAGTCAACCACGATCCGCTACGGTCTCCCGCAGGAAAACGAGGCAGTTCTCTCTGTCTACGATCTGCTGGGCAGGAAAGTGACTGATCTGTGGTCCGGCCAAAAGAGTATGGGCATGCACAGCTCGAATTGGACTCCCAGGGAAGAATCGTCTGGCATCTACTTCGTTACCTTGAAGGTTCCTGCCGCCGGATATGTGGAAACGCGCAAAATGATTCTACTGCGCTGAAGGAGCAGCATCAGTTTCCTTTGTCTTGATTTGTTGATGACGATTGTGTAACATTAGGTCTCTGGCGTAGATTTGCTCAGCGGAAAGATTACGTGAGCTTGTTTCTGGGAGGAAAATATGAGTGAGTTTTTAGATGATGAATTCCGGCAAATGGAAGAGCGGGAGCTGGAAGAAGAGATGGAAATACAGGAAGCCGTCTCCATAAAAGATCCTATAAGTTCTCTCGAACTGCAAAAGATGGTGGTTGTGGAGAGTGATACGACGGTGGCAAGTGTAATCGAGCTGTTTCAGGCTGAGAGAGTAGCATGCGTGCTGGTGTCCGAGAAAGGAACTCTTTTAGGCATCTTTACCGAAAGAGACGTAATTATGAAACTTGCCGGGAAAGGCTTAGACTACTCCAAGGAAGCGGTGAACGACTACATGACAAAATCTCCTAATGTACTGCGATCAGATGATCCCATCACCTTTGCCCTTAACAGGATGACAGAGGGCGGCTACCGCCATGTCCCCATCGTTGATTCACAAGGAAAGCCCGAGGGACTGGTGGGTATTCTCGACATTATCAGACATCTGGCTGTTTACTATTCGGATGAGGTCTTGAACTTGCCGCCTGAACCTCAGAGGGGAGCTCAGGAGAGGCCGGAAGGGGGATAAACTGTTCATTCTCATGGACTATCGTCAATTAAGACGTGATTACTTTCGCACAGGGGCGATCGTCATCCTGGTCGCTGTTCTCTTCGGTTGTTCGGCTCATCCGACAGTTGCCGATCACACCCTGAAAAAAGGCGAAAAGTACTACGGCTATACCCTGTCTGTGGAAAATGTGTTTCCGGTGGTTTTTTACCGCTTCGGACTGACAGACTACAGTGACCTGGGCTTGCGTCTTGGGATCCCCATTTACGGCTCCGGAATCGATTATTCGCGCGTGCTGTACGAAAAGGGTAGAAAGAGAGACGTTGTCAATCTTGGCTGGTCTGTGACTCCGAATATGAATTTTGACTTCACCTATTACAAATTCAGGCACTCCAAAAAACAAGGAAACTCCATGTACTGGGCTCTGCGGAGCATGTACATTCCCAAGGGAGTCATCGCCGGATCGAGCATGCGGCTTGGCGTCATTTTCGGTATCTACAGAAAAGGGAAAATCGGTATTGAAGGGGGCTATCTGCACGACTTCTCCAGTATACCTATTACCAAGCTTTTTTCGGCAACATGGGATGAAACTCATCCTGACTGGAACCCGAAGTACGCCGCTTTTCCTCTGGTTTCTGAAGGTGGACTCCCGACTGAACACTCTCGGATAGCCGGTCTATCCCTGCGCTTATCGGTAGCTCTGGGCGGATCTACTCCCGCTGCCCCCGAACCGCCGCCAGAAGAAACCAAAGAATAATTCTCATCGCAACGGAGGCACTGATGCTGATGTCACTTAGCTCCAGCCTCCTTGCATTCTCATCTACCGGAATATAAATTCGCCTTTCCAGTCATGGATGTTGAAGCCAGAAAAACTGCTTTCAGGATGATCGAAAACGGCGTCTTTGTTCTGACGACAAAGTCTGAGGAAGAGAGCTTTGGGTAGACCGAGAAAGCAGGGTCAGTTACTGTTTAATCGGGTATAAGGTTGCGGGTTGGATCATTTGATATTCATGCCCTCGAGACCAGTCACTGTGCGCTGGACGGCGGTGCCATGTTCGGTGTGGTTCCAAAGGTTTTATGGCAAAAGCAGATTGCGCCTGATTCCGAAAACCGAATTCCGCTTACGACACGCTCGCTGCTCCTTATAGGCGATGACAAACGCATCCTTGTTGACACGGGCAATGGTGACAAGTGGAACGAAAAGCTGCGTGCCATCTATGCCATTGATACCGATTCGGTGAATATCACCTCGGCTCTTACGGAATTCGAACTGACCACAGATGATATTACAGACGTCATTTGTACTCATCTTCATTTTGATCACGCCGGTGGAAATACTTGTCTGGACGAATCCGGCGCCGTAGTGCCGGCGTTTGCCAATGCCCGTTACTGGATTCAGAAATCTAATTGGGAGCGAGCGAACGCCCCTCAGGAAAAGGACAAGGCCAGCTATCGCTCGGAGAACTGGGAAGTGCTGGCTCAGAATGGGATGATCGAATTCGTTGATGGTGCAGAATCTTTTATGCCGGGTATCGAGATGGAGTTATTTGAGGGTCACACAGAAGGCCAGCAGCTGCCGCGGATATCTGATGGAGAGCGAACCGTCTTTTTTTGCGGAGATCTATTTCCCACCGTTGCCCATCTCAACATACCGTGGATCATGGCGTTTGATAATCATCCAGTCAAGACGATCGCTGAAAAGAAGAGCGCGCTGGCGCAGGCGGCAGACGAAGAGTGGATCCTCGTATTTGAACACGACCGGACACATGAGGCCGTCACCGTTTTCAGGGAAGGCGATAGATATAGCGTGGCTGATTTTAGCAGTCTTGAGGACGGGTCAGTCAGATCTTAGTTAAATGGTGTGAAGAGTGTCTGATATCGTCGCTTTCGTAGCCGATTTTGAACTGGGGACGCGTATTGCCTCTACTGCTGCTTCACATGGAGGCAACGTCATCTTTGTCGAGAGCCCCGAAAACCTTCCCGGTTCGGCTGACATGCTGATCATCGATCTCAACCGCGACGAAGATGAATGGATGTTCATGTTGAACACTGTTCAGCGCCAATTCCCTCAAGCGACAATTGTCGGTTATTCTGAGCGCGTTATGAAATCTCTTCATGCCAAGGCAAAGGAGGCAGGTTGTATGTGGGTCTTCCCCCAATCTTCCCTTATCAAGAATCTGCCGCAGCTTCTTGAGAAAGAGTCATAAGAGATGGCATCGGGAGAGACTCTCAAGATCGAGCAGAAAAGGGCCGAGAGAGTGGTTCATCTTTTAAGGGAGGAGTATACCAGGGCCGAGTGCAGCCTTGACTTCCAGACGCCGCACCAACTACTCGTTTCGACGATACTGTCAGCCCAATGTACTGACAAGCGTGTCAATCTGGTTACACCGCCGCTTTTTGAGAAGTATTCAGCCGTCAAGGATTTTGCCTATGCGGATGTGAACGAATTGGCTGCTGATATCCATTCGACGGGCTTTCACAACCAGAAGGCAAGATCGATCCAGGGGGCTAGTCTCATGATCTGGGAGGAGTACGGCGGGGAAGTGCCCGAGACGATGGATGAGCTCATCAGACTCCCTGGCGTTGGAAGAAAGACGGCCAACTGCGTTCTGGGGACGGCTTTTGGGATTCCCTCCATGGTGATCGATACTCATATGATCAGGATTATGGGACTCCTCGGCTTTACCGAATCTAAAGATCCGGTGAAAATCGAATTCGAAATGATGGAAATCTTTCCTGAAAAAGATTGGGTCGATTTGACACATCTTATCATCGGTCATGGGCGCCAGGTCTGCATCGCCCGGCGGCCACAGTGTGCTCATTGTTCTCTGAATGAATTGTGCCCCTCGTCGATGGTCTGACTGTGCCGGAACAGGACGTTTCCTGTCAGAGCGCCACCGTAGTCAAACCCCTTTTCAAATCTTTATAGTGTGGTTAAATTTCAGCGAGGATTTCATTTGTATCATACAAATAATGAGGTTGAGAGATGCCTTTTGTAACTAAGATCTTCAAATTCTGTGCTGCGCATCAGTACTGGAATACCTCATGGAGTGAGGAGAAGAACAGGGAAGTATTCGGCAAGGATGTGAGACTGCACGGACACAACTATTCTCTGGAGATAACTGTGTCGGGAGAGATTGATCAAGATACAGGATTCATTATTGATCTAAATGAATTGAAACGGCTGGTGAACAAGAAAGTAATTGATCAGATTGACCACGCAACCATTGAGAAGGATATCCCGCAGTTGAGGGGAAAGCAGCCTTCCACCGAGAATATGGTGATCTGGGTCTGGAATCAGATCAAACCAGAACTGAAGGCTGTCACCTTGCATCGAGTTCGCCTGCGTGAAACGCCCACAATCTATACCGATTATTTCGGGCCTGACGAGTAATGGAGTTCAAAGAAAGACTCTTCTTGTTTCTCAGCGGAATATTCATCACCGCGCTGGTATTAGGTAATGTTATTGGCACGACCAAGTTTGTTAATGTGTTCGGGCTAGTAGTCCCAGCCGGCGTATTGGCCTACCCATTCACCTTTCTGGCAACTGATCTGATCTGCGAACTGTACGGCAAGAAGCGCGCTCAGACACTCGTATGGATCGGCTTTATCATGAACTTCTTTATGCTCGGGCTGATGACACTGGGACATATCATGCAGGATGCACTGGGCGTGTCCGGTGCCACATCAACTTTTGAGAATGTGTACGAGTTTATGGTCGGGAACGTCATTGCCTCCATGGTGGCGTATCTTACCGCTCAAACTGTGGATGTTCATCTCTTCCACTTCTGGAAACGGCTGACAAAGGGGAAACATCTCTGGCTGCGGAACAATCTTTCCACAACGCTCAGTCAGCTGGTGGATACGACTGCAATTCTTACCATCCTCTTCTATGCCAATAATCTGGGTGAGAGTGTGGCATCGCTGGGAGATCTTCCCAGACTTATCTTATCTTCTTATCTGTTCAAGTTCTTTTTTGCTCTGTTTGATACGCCGCTATTCTATTTTAGTGTATGGAGATTAAAACCGAAAGTGCACGAAGATCCCGATGAGAAAACGTGGGGTTATCGTCCGTTCGCTGAGGAGGTGCTATGACCGGCGACAACATGAAGAAGATTCAATCTATCACCCTCGATCTCTTAAGGGAGATTGGGGAAGACCCTGACCGCGAGGGGTTGCAGAAGACTCCAGAACGAGTGGCGCGGGCTTGGAATCACTTTATTAAGGGCTATGGGGAGACGCCTGAGGAAGTTGTTGGCGACGCTATTTTTGAGGAGTTATGCGATGAAATTGTGATCGTGAAGGAGATCGATTTCTTTTCTCTGTGTGAACACCATCTCCTGCCGTTCAAAGGATGCGTTAACGTGGGGTATCTACCGGACAACAAGATCATCGGACTTTCGAAGATTCCACGCATTGTAGATATTTATGCGAGGAGACTGCAGGTTCAAGAGCGGATGACACAGCAGATTGCGGATGCCTTGCAGCAGGTGTTGAATCCAAAGGGGGTAGCGGTGATCATGGAAGCTGAACATCTGTGCATGCAGATGAGAGGGGTGGAGAAAAAGGCTTCGTTCATGGTGACATCGGCCGTGAGAGGTGCGTTTGAAAAGAATCAGAAGACGCGCGATGAATTCCTTTCTATTGTATCAACCGGGAGGACCTGATGGGACTGTTAGGAGCACACGTAAGCGTAGCCGGCGGAGTGGAAAATGCACCCGGCAGAGGTTCAGCCATCAAAGCCGATGCCATCCAGATCTTCACGGCTAATCAGAACCAGTGGTCTCCGAAGCAGCCGATGGAGGAGAACACTGCGGCCTTCCGTGCGAACATGAAGAGCGAGCGTCCAGAGGTGTGCGTTACTCACGACTCGTATCTCATCAATCTTGGCTCACCTGAACCCAAAAAGCTGAACATGTCCCGCAAGGCCTTTCTGGAGGAGATTGACCGCTGCGACGCCTGCGCAATCCCATACCTGATTTTTCACCCCGGTTCACATCTGAAAACGGGGGAGGAGGAGTGTCTCGCACGCATCGCGCAAAGTATCGACTACTGTCTCGACAAGCGGCCGGAATCGAAAGTGGATTTGCTTATCGAAAACACCGCAGGGCAAGGATCAAACGTCGGTTACCGCTTTGAACACCTGTGTTCTATCATAGACTGGGTCAAGCGGCCGGAGCGGATGGGAGTCTGTTTTGATACGCAGCACGGCTTCGCTTCCGGGTATGATATCCGGGATGAGAAGAGGTGGAATGCGACATTCAAGGAATTTGATCAGGTGGTCGGTCTGGAGTGGCTCAAGTCGTTCCACATAAATGATTCAAAGAAGGAACTGGGATCACGGGTGGACCGGCACGAGAAGATCGGACAAGGTTTATTGACAATGGAAACGTTCTGGTGTCTCGTCAATGACGAGCGATTCTCTCATCTGCCGATGGTGCTGGAAACACCGGTAGAAAACGAGATGGAGTACGCTGATGAGCTGGTAATTTTGCGAAATCTTATGGGTGTACCAAAACCTAATTAGGAGATCTATTGTGGCGAAGGGAAACAAGTACGATTTAATTGTTATTGGTGGCGGGCCGGGCGGTTATGTAGCTGCTATCCACGGGGCACAGTTTGGGAAAAACGTAGCTGTGGTGGAGCGGGATACGCTGGGCGGTGTCTGCCTCAACTGGGGCTGCATTCCGACGAAATCGCTGTTACACGACGCCGAGGTGCTCCATCTGGTGAAGAACGCCGGCAAGTACGGTATCGAGATCGGTGACTACAAGGTGGATTTCAGCGCCGTGGTCAAGCGGAGCCGCAAGGTCGCCAAGCGCCTCTCCAAGGGGATTGAGTACCTGATGAAGAAGAACAGGATTACCCATTTGAAAGGGGCGGCCACGATTCAGTCGTCTCACGATGTAGAAGTGACTTCCGAAGACGGCAGCAGGGTACTGGAAGCGGAAAACATCATTATCGCCGTGGGAGGGCGTAACCGGGAGATTCCTGGCCTGGAGACTGACGGCAAGCGGGTGATTTCGTACCGCGAAGCGATGACATTAGAGGAACCGCCAAAAAAAATGATCATCATTGGAGCCGGTGCTATCGGTGTGGAATTCGCCACCCTGTACCACGAGTACGGAACGGAAATACACCTGGTAGAGATGCTGCCGCAAATCCTTCCCCTGGAAGATGGAGAAATATCTGAAGCACTAAAGTCATACCTGAAGAAACGTGGAATGAATCTTCGCACGTCCGCGAAAGTGGAAAAGATTGATGCTCTCAAGACGAAGGTGAAGGTTCATCTCGCCGCAGGAGAAGAGAAAGAGGTGTTGGAAGCGGATCTGGCGCTGGTGGCGGTGGGCATCCAGGGGAATGTTGAGGATTTGGGGTTGGATTCCGCGGGTGTGCAGCTGGAGAACGGCTGGATCAAAACTGATCAGTTCTGTCAAACTACTGTTGAAGGCGTTTACGCCGTCGGTGATGTAACCGGTCCGCCGTGGTTGGCGCACGTGGCGTCTGCCCAGGGCCGTATCGCGGCGGCTCATCTCAGTGGCCGAAATCCAACGCCCCTTGACTACACCAGCATCCCGGCGTGCACTTACACCCGGCCGCAGGTGGCATCCATCGGCTTGACGGAAGAAGCGGCGCAGGAGGCCGGTCACGAGCTGAAGGTTGGCCGCTTTCCCATGCGTGCCAGCGGCAAAGCGTTGGCACAGGATGACACCGACGGCTTCATCAAGATCCTCTTCGACGCCCAGTACGGTGAACTGCTGGGTTGTCACATCATTGGACCGGAGGCGACGGAACTGATCGCCGAAGTGGCGGCGGCCAAGATGCTGGAGTCTACCTACAAAGAGATCGTGGAAACAGTACACGCTCACCCCACCATCGCTGAGGCAATCATGGAAGCAGCAGCTGATGCTTATGGGGAGGCGATTCATATTTAAGCTGGAGTAATGGAAAGATGGAGTTGTGTGACGGTCATAGAAGATGAGGACGTTAGGAGTAAAATGTTAGATGTGAGATGGCATCAACCACTGGCGCGAGATCTGGTTCCGCCCTATTCCGCTTCTCGTCTTAAGCAGCTGGAAGTTCAACGGTTAGGGAGAAGACTCTATAGCGAGGTGTGGGAGTACCAGAAAAATCTGATGGAGCAGCGAAAAAAAGGACGTATCCTGGACACACTAATCTTAGTAGAACATGAACCGGTCTACACGTTGGGTAAGAACGGTGACGAGAACCACCTGTTGCAGTCCCGCCGGCGCGAAATCCCGGTGTTCCGTACCGAACGCGGTGGGGATGTGACTTACCACGGCCCGGGGCAGTTGGTGGGCTATCCTATTCTCGATCTCCACGACCACCGTATGAGTGTCAGCTGGTACATGCGCTCGCTGGAGGAGGTGCTCATCAGCACGCTGGCTGACTTTGATATCACGGCGGAACGTCAGGGAGGTGTGACGGGCATATGGGTGGGTGATCAAAAAATTGCATCACTCGGTGTACGGTTGTCGCAATGGGTCTCGATGCACGGCTTTGCTTTCAATGTCAATACCGATCTCAGCTACTTCGACGGCATTATCCCGTGCGGGATCTTTGAAAGTGGCGTTACTTCCATGGAGAAAGTACTTGATGCCAAACAGTCATTGAATGCTGTAGAGAGGGTGGTGGAGAATCAGTTCAGAGCGATCTTCGGTTTCGAACGGAAAGTGAAAACAGGAGAGTAGAGACGGTGCCCAGATTTCACGGCTTTACAAAGAAACAGTTACTCGATGTATACCGCAACATGGCTCTATCGCGCAGACTGGACGAGAAGATTCTCATCCTTTTGCGGCAAGGGAAGAGTGCTTTTCACACCGGCGGTTCCGGGCATGAAGCGGCACAGCTGGCGGCGGCGCAGGTGATTCGCCGCGGTGAAGACTGGCCGTTTCCCTATTATCGTGATATGGCGTTCACCATTGGACTGGGAATCACTGGTCGGGAACAGCTTCTCTCGTCTATTTCCAGAGCGGAGGATCCCTATTCCGCGGGCAGGCAGATGCCGACCCACTTCAGCAGTAGAGAACTCAACATAATCACGCAATCGAGCGTCACCGGTACCCAGTATCTGCAAGCGGTTGGCTGCGCCATGGCACTGGTGAAAGGGGGAGAAAAAGGGGTAGTCTACGTCTCGTCGGGTGAAGGGACCACAAGCCAGGGTGATTTTCATGAAGCGCTTAACTGGGCGAGCCGGGAAAAGCTCCCGGTAATATTCCATATTGAGGACAATAAGTATGCTATTTCGGTGCACGTTTCGGAGCAGACATCGGGAGGGTCAGCATACGGCATAGTGGCGGGATACAAAAATCTTGCCCGTTTCCAGGTTGACGGCACAGACTTTTTCGAGGCTCACATGGCATTCCGCAAAGCTGCTGACAGGGCCCGGAAAGGGAAAGGTCCCAGCGTTGTCGTCTCGGACGTTGTCCGTCTACTGCCTCACTCTTCTTCCGATGACCAGAAGAAGTACAGAGATAAAGAAGAATTGGAAGCCGATAGAAAGAGAGATCCAATTAGCCGGTTCTCTGATGCCTGTGCTGAAGGTGGTGTCATATCCCGTAAGGAATTCGAGAAGATCGATGCGGAAGTCAGACAGTCGGTAGAAGAAGATGCGGAATGGGCCGAGGCGAGACCACTTCCTTCCCCGGAGACTGCCACCAGATATGTCTACAGTGAAGATGATGAAACAACCGCGCTGGAAGAATCTGAGCCCAGCTATATTTCAGATCGAATCGTTCCGGTGGATGCTGTCAACCATGCGCTTCATGAGGAGATGGCCAGGAATAAAAAGATGGTGATCTACGGTGAGGATGTGGCAGATTTGAAGGGCGGTGTCTTTACAGCGACAAAGGGTCTCACGGCAGAATTCGGTAAGGAGCGGGTATACAATTCACCGCTTGCTGAGTCATCTATCATAGGAACGGCAATTGGGATGGCGTGCGTCGGCTGGAAACCGGTAGTGGAAATTCAGTTCAGCGATTTCATTTGGACGGCTATGATGCAGATCCGCAATGAAATGGCAACGATTCGTTACCGGTCGAATAATGAGTGGAGTTGTCCCATTGTGATCCGGGTCCCTGTGGGTGGATATGTCCATGGCGGCATATTTCACAGTCAATCGATTGACGGCTATTTTTTACATCTTCCTGGTATACGGATTGCTTATCCTTCCAATAGTGCCGATGCCAAGGGACTTCTGAAGACGGCGTGCCGTATGGACGATCCTGTTATATTCATGGAACACAAGAGTCTCTACCGTTTTGTTCCCGCCGCCACGCCGGAGCCGGATGAGGATTACCTGCTGCCGTTTGGCAAGGCGAGGACTGTAAAGGAAGGATCTGATCTCACCATTATCACTTACGGCATGATGGTTTACAAGAGTCTCGAAGCGGCCAGATCGCTTGAATCGTCCATGGGCGTCTCTATCGAAATCATTGACTTGCGCACGCTCAACCCCCTCGACTACGATTCTATAGAGCGTTCGCTGCATAAGACTAGCAAGGCGCTGGTTGTCTATGAGGATAACATTACAAACGGTGCCGGGGCGGAGATATCAGCCATTATTGCCGATCGATATTTTGAGCTTCTGGACGGACCGGTAAAGCGGGTGGCAGCCAAGGACTGCCCCGTCGGGTTCAGCGCCGTTATTGAGGATGTAGTCTTACCGCAGGCGGAAGATGTGGCGCAAGCAGCGCAGGAATTGATAGAATATTGAGATTGTGGAGAAGTTGTGCTTGTTGATGTTATAATGCCGAAACTTGGTGAATCGATCACTGAGGGGACCATCATCGAGTGGCGCAAACAACTGGGCGATGAAATCGGTAAGGACGAGGCTCTGCTGGATATCGGTACAGACAAGGTCGACTCGGAGATACCGTCACCTGCCGTCGGTGTTGTCGTGGAGATTCTGGCGCAGCCTAACGACGTTATTCCGGTGGGTGAAACTATCGCCCGGATCGAGACAGACAGTGATGCGGCTGTTGTTGTACCGTCCGGGGAGGAAGAGTCTCAAGCCACAGCTGAGATAGATGAAGGTGTGGAGGTGGAGCCTGAACCCGCCGATGGTGATGAGCCAGAAGCGGTTATAGATAAAACTGCGCCGACTGCACGACAGCCAAGGGAGAAGAGGCAATATTATACTCCGCTGGTGAGATCAATCGCCAGGAAGGAAAACATTGCTGAAGATGAGCTGGCGGCCCTCGAAGGCAGTGGTCGAGGAGGCAGAGTGACGAAAGCAGATATTCTCGCCTACCTTAAGGCAGGCAGGATGGCGTCTGTATCTGTCACCCCGGCCCCAGGTCTCAAGGAAGAGGTGGTGGAATTGTCGCGCATGCGTCAGATCATTGCGGAACACATGAGGCTCAGTCTTGATACATCAGCGCATACCTATCTTATCTCCGAGTGCGACGTCTCCGGCATCGTGGAATACGTGACACAGGAAAAAGATCGTTTCCTGCTGCGTGAAAGTTTTGAACTGACATACACCCCCTTCTTTATTCAAGCGGCTGTCAGGGCTATAGAGCATTATCCCATTTTTAACGCTTCTCTTGACGGAACCACAATTCACCATCACAGGAATATCAACATCGGTCTGGCGGTAGCGCTTGAAGAGGGTCTTATGGTTCCTGTCATTAAAAACTGCGAAGAGCTCAATTTTTTCGGCATTTGCCGTAAGACCCGCGACCTGGCGCAAAGGGCGAGGAGCGGCAACATTTTACCCGATGAATTGCAAGGTTCTACCTTTTCAATCACCAATTACGGCGTTTTCGGCAACATCCTCGGGACACCTATAATCAACCAGCCTAATGCGGCGATCCTCGGTGTTGGCGCTGTGAAGAAGAAACCGGTAGTGAGGGAATCGGAGCACGGCGACGCCATCGTAGTCCGTTCCATGGTCTATCTCTCTCTCGGCCTGGACCATCGCCTGATTGATGGCTCCGGCGGCGGGCGGTTTTTGCAGCGAATGGTAGACTGCCTGGAGAATCTAAATACGTCAGTGTTGTTGTAGCTATGGCTAAGATTGATCACGTGTTGAAATTGTATGCGGAGACGATCCGGTCGCCGTATCTGCATTACGGATTATGGGAGAATCCTGAAACTGTGGACGTTGAATCTACCACTCTTTCTGAGATTCGTGACGCTCAGGAGAGGTATATTGTCCATTTAGCCGATCTCATTCCGGCAGGCGTCAAAACAGTACTGGATGCAGGATGTGGAATTGGAGGTAACACCGCTTTTCTCAAGGAGCGGGGATTTGAAGTGGAAGCGCTGTCGCCGGACAGTTATCAGGAGGAGCTGTTTCATCAGAAGTTCAATTCTGACGTCAAATTCTACAGGACACGGTTTGAGAGTTTCGAGACACAGAAGAAATATGATCTGATCCTTATGAGCGAGAGTGCGGCATATATCCGCATGGAGTCTGGGATTGAAAAAGCGTGGTATCTGCTGTCGACGGGCGGATATTGGCTGGTTTCCGACTATTTCGTCAGCAGCTCCGATGGTGGCGACAGTCCGCATCTCAAATCGGCCCACCGCCTCGACCGTTATCTGGAGGCGGCAAAGAGTGGGGGTTTTGATCTGATCGTTGAGCGAGATATCACCGAAAATGTGATGCCGACACTCGATGCGGCATACCATTTCTATAACCGGTTTATCGTGCCGATGGCCGAATATGCATCGCACTCCGCGACAAAGAATGCGCCAAAGCTGTCTAAGCTCTTCAAGTTGGTCTACGGTAAGAAAATCAGGCAGAAGATGGATCAAGTGGATTATCTTAAGAGCAGTGAATTCCGCAAGTATCGAAAGTACATGGTGCTCCTTTTTCAGAAGGGGGAGAGATGACGCCCGCAGTGAGGAGTAGTGAAGCTAATCCTCAGATGGAGCGAAAGCCCGACTGGCTGAAGGTTACTCTGCGGAGCGGCCAAAACTTTTCCGAGCTGAAGGGGATGGTGCGTGACGGGAATCTCCACACCGTCTGCGAAGAAGCGCTCTGCCCCAACATCTATGAGTGCTGGGAGAGGCGGTCTGCCACTCTGATGATTCTCGGTGATGTCTGCACACGATCGTGCGGTTTCTGTAATGTGAAGACGGGGAAGCCGACATGGTACGATGCCCGGGAACCGCAACGGACGGCGGAAGCTGTGCATCAAATGCAGCTGAAGCACTGTGTCATCACTTCCGTCAATCGCGACGAACTGCCGGATGGCGGCGCTTCGATATGGGAAGAAACAATTCGCTCTATCCGCCGGTTGAATCCTGACTGTTCGGTGGAGGTGCTCATCCCTGATATGAAGTCCGACGATGAGGCACTGCTGACAATTTTCACTGCACAGCCGGATATTCTCGGGCACAACGTAGAGACTGTGCCGAGGTTTTACGGTGAGGTCCGTCCGCAGGCGAGGTACGACTGGTCACTGGCAGTGCTGAGACGTTCAAAGGAGTTTGGTCTGAGGACGAAGACCGCTTTCATGGTCGGTCTCGGCGAGACGGCTGAAGAGGTGTTTTCCCTCATGGAAGATGTTGCGGAAACAGGCTGTGATATCCTCGCCATCGGACAGTATCTTCGTCCTACGAGACGCCATGTTCCTGTGCAAAGATTTGTTCATCCCGATGAGTTTGC
>JASLRT010000087.1 GCA_030743815.1 Candidatus Neomarinimicrobiota bacterium
GGGCCAGGCGGGCGGTTACTCAAGTGATGTTTCTGTGGTACCGGCGTTCAACGGCCCTGTCTGGTATGTGGCGGTGGACGGCAGCAGCAGCAATGAAGGGAGCGAGAGTGCGCCGCTGAGCGATCTTCAGACCGCTGTTGAGAAAGCGCATGATGGCAATACTATTGTGCTTAAAGCAGGTACGCACAGTGGCAATCAGAACCGAGCCATCAAGCTTAGTTCAAATAAGAACCTGACCATCAAAGGTGAAGGATCTGAAGTGACAATCCTTGATGGAGAACATTCGGATAAACATTTCCGCATCGATGGGGGTGTTCACAAGATTTCTGATATGACACTCCAAAGAGGTTGGGCCAGTTGGGATGGTGGTGCAATTGAGATCTGGAATGATGCTTCGATTGAGGTCAGCAATGTTCTGTTCAGAGAAAACCATGCCAGGAGAGGTGGAGCTGTTCGCATATCCGGCCATGTCGAAGCGAAATTTATTGATTGTCAATTCATTGAGAACCTGGCAGAATACTGGGATGATAATGATGGATCGGGAGGTGGCCAGGCAGGTGCGGTTATGGTAGACATGTATTCCGATAATCTGATTGAGTTCAGCCGCTGTTCATTTATTCGCAATAGAGCCAGAATTGATGGAAACAATGTAAGCAACAACTATTACTACAGTGCAGCCGCAGGAGCTGTAGGTGTGTGGTGGGGAAGGACAAACTTTGTAAACTGCCTGTTCGCTAACAATGAAGCGAGAGTTGACAATGGCCAGTGCGGCACAGATGATCAGGGCAACGATTGGTGTCCGAATGTTTATGGTGGCGCCATAGTTGCTGATGCTTCCTTCTACAACCAAGGTGAGCAGAGAAACGAAGGGGTAACATCAACGATTATCAACTCAACATTTGTCAATAACCGAGCCTACGCTTCTGGGGACCAAGGAATCTCGGCCGGGGGTGGCGCCATGGTATTATGGGGGACATATGATAACCCGGACGGAGGGGCCAACAGCCGTCATATTCTTTTCAACAATATTATTTACGGCAACTCCGCTGAAGCGCCCAGTCAACCTGGAGAATACGAGCAAAATATTGTAGCCTCTATCGACAATCGTGCGATGCACTCTGATCATAATCTTATTCAGTATGCCGATCTATTCAAGAATTCCTGGGGCGGCCCCAACGATTTTGACGTTGATCCTCTTTTCCGCGATCCCGGCGCGGATGACTATTCGCTCTCGGCTTTCTCGCCTGCCATCGAGGTGGGGATTATGGAGTTTGAAGATTTTACGGCCCCATCGGAAGATATCACCGGCAAGCAGCGTCCCCTGCCGCCGGACTCCAACCCGGATTTGGGTGCTTATGAGGCGGGGGCGACTATTTCCGTCGCCCTGCCCCAGGAGGAGACCATTGTTGCCCAGGACGCCAGTTTCGAAGTGACGCTCACCACCCAGGACTTGGCCGGCAACCCGGCTGAGGACGGTATTGAGGTGGAGTGGGAGATTAACCCTGATGTGCCGGACGTATATCTAAACACAGACGCCACTGACAGCGTTATCACCGGGGGTCAGGCTGTGGCCACCGTAGTGGTAAGCGCTAGCGCCATGTGGGGTCTGGAGTTCAGGGTGGTGGCGGTAGTTGATCATGTTGTGACCATCTCTTCAGGCAGCTTCTTCGTAGGCGAGAAGATAGTGGCGCCGCCGCCACCGCCGGAGAACATGAACATCACGCCCGGCGGCTGGACGCAAAACAACAAGTTCACCATCACCTGGGACAACCCTGACTGGATCTACGGTATTATGGGCGCCTACTACCAGGTAGAAGGGGGGCCGACTGAGTTTTATCCTGGAGATGACATCGACCACATTGATGACATCCAGCTTGCCAACAACGGCGAGAAAAGCATCCGGGTCTGGCTGCTGGACGGTATGGATCGTGAGGACAAGGCCAGCTCAGGCGAAGTGTGGGCCATGTTGGACGACGTAGCGCCGCACAACTTTGATTTGGTGACTCCCGACCCGGGGTGGTACAGCGGTGAGAACATGCGTTTTGAGTGGCAGGCGAGTAATGACAACACCTCGGGGTTGGAGGGGTATGACCTTCATATCGGGGGTGAGGTGTACTTTATTCCTCCTGACAGTAGCGGCTTCACCCGTACTGATTTCCTGCCGGAGGAGGATATCCCCTGGTCAGTGAGGGTGTGGGACCTGGCCGGTAACGAAAGATGGGCAAACAGTTCGCCCACCACCATCCAGATAGACAGAATGCCGCCTGATATTAGCCACAACCCGATGCTGAGCGCCACCCTGGATCAGGCCGCGCCCTCCATCACGGTCATAACTGAAGATTCAAGGTCAGGTCTTGACCGGGTGGAGCTCTACTATAGAGTAGGCGGTCAGGAAGGGTGGCAGACTATCGATGTGATGGTATCCAGCAGCTATTCTATCCACGCCGACGATGTGACCACCAGGGGCGTTGAGTACAGGATAGAGGCCGAGGATGTGGCGGGGAATGTAAGTTTCCTTCCTGATGACAGGGAATTCTACTCCATCATCGTCACCGTTCCCGGTGATGGTCAGAGGAGTGCCGACCGCTGGCCGAGCGGCGTGCCGTCAGGCAAAGAGGTCACCAGCTACCAGATGCTTTCCTTTCCCATCATCCCTAGCAGTAACAGCGCTCAGGATATCCTGGTGGATGACCTGGGAGACTACGACGATACGGTGTGGCGTTTTTTCACTTATGCAAATGGAGAATATATCGAGTTTCCCCAGATCGGCAACATTGAAGCGGGGCGGGGTTACCTGTTGCTCACCACCCAGGACGGCATCTTTATTGACACCGATGACGGCAAGACGGTGGATACCAGTGTACCGTTTGAGATCTCTGTCAACACAGGCGACTGGAACTTTATCGGTAACCCGTTCGATTTTGTTGTTGGACTTGATCGTATCACCACAGAGACAGGCGAGTCCATCGCCGGTGATCCCAACGTTTATGCCTGGGAGGGACAGTGGAGCGGCACAAATGTATTGCGGCCGTGGGAAGGTTTTATCTACAAACCGGCCGATGCCGGCAGGCTGTTCATCGATCTCAAGGAAGGGACTCTTCTGGGGCGCGCAAGGCTGCCTCGCAGGTTTTCCGGTCTTATGGAGGGGGAGTGGCTGGTGGATATAACAGCCCAGAACGGAATAGCGTTTGACAAGCTCAACAGTGTAGGGGTTCATCATCAGGCCAATGACGGCTACGACAGGCTGGACGCTTTTGAGCCGCCCATGCTGCCTGGCGGCGTCTCGCTGAAGATTCCTCACCGGGAGTGGGAGGACTATCCGGATATCTACACCACCGATATCAGAAGCTTTACTGAAGAGGGTCACGTGTGGGATCTGGAGGTGACAGCCGGCAACAGTGATCATCACGTCTATTTAACCTTTGAGGGGCTGGAAGACATTTCTGAAGACTTTGATATTTTCATTATAGACAAGACGCTCAGGACGGCTCACAACCTGAGATGGAAGCCGGACTACCTTTACGATGTAGCCAGTGCCAACACGGATCATGAGCTGAGGTTTGTTGCCGGCAAGCGCGACTTTGTGGAGGCCAACAGTGCCGGCGTTGATCTCTATCCTGACGCCTACGCCTTAGGACATAACTTCCCCAATCCATTCAACGCCCAGACGTCCATGATCGTCTCCTTGAAGGACGACGCCTATGTTGATCTCGTCATCTACAATCTGTTAGGTGAGGAAGTGTTCACCCTGGCGAGGAGGGACTTCCGTCCCGCTGGTTACTACAGCTTCATCTGGGACGGTAAGGACGGGCGGGGCAACCCGGTTGCCAGCGGTATCTATCTTGTTCATGGCCGCATCGCCACTGACTCAGGCAAGGCGCTGAAGGTTCAGACCAGAAAAGCTGTTCTGGTAAAATAACCCCTATCTCAAGCGCGGGCTGTGCGGATGAGTGTGAGGAGTCTACTCTCACTGACGGTGAGGAAACCGGGATGAAGCATGACAACGCTGAGACTTTTCGTCAGTCGTCGCTAACGTCGATAGGAATCATTTTGAAATTTTGCCATGAAGCGGGGAATCCCCCGCTATCTGTGACCGATTAACCTCTTGGAAAAGAGTTTTCTTATAGTTATTGTTAACTGTATCACAGTATTTTAGGTTAGAATACATTAAAATAGCGCTAAATAAGTGCACCTGAGAGGTATCTGAATGAAACTGATGAAAAAATCACTCTGCATATTCTTGGCGTGGAGTCTATTTGTACTCTCCTTTCCGGTAACGGTTCAGGCGCAGGACAAAATGGCCGTGGCTGTTCTCGATCTTGAGGGGCGCGGTATATCGGCACTGGAAGCCGCTACGCTCACGGACAGGCTACGTTCCGAAATGGTGGCTCTCGGCGCCTTCACCGTGGTGGAGCGGGGTCAGATGGAGATGATCCTGGAGGAACAGGGCTTCCAGCAGACTGGCTGTACATCAGCCGAGTGCGCCGTCGAAGTTGGTAAAATGCTGGGCGTGCAGGCCATGGTGACCGGCAGTATCGGAAAGCTGGGCTCCATGTACACGGTGGATGTACGGATGTTCGATGTTGGCACCGGCCAGATCGGCAGGATTTCGAAGCGTGATGTCAAAGGGGAAGTTGAAGAATTGTTAGGCACGCTGAAGAAAGTTACCCGTGATCTTGCGGGACTACCGGACGAGGAAGAAGCGGCACCTGTAGCGGAAGAGACCGCTGAGCCTAAGAAGAAAGGTGGCAAAGGTTTCTTCTGGCTGCTCCTGCTGGCGGCGGCCGGCGGCGGCGGATATTACGCTTATAGCGAAGGGATGCTGGACGATCTGCTCGGTATAGGCCCCGATGAACTCGGTCTTCCCCCAGAGCCTCCAACCGCACCAGGGTCAAATTAGGGGGGGATGAAGATGCTTAACAGATACAATAAAGTTTTTCGTAAAGTTTCACTTGTTTTCTTACTGGCTCCTGTGGCCCTCTTTGGCGGCTCCTATGATTTTCAATTGGGGGATAGGGTATTTGTACATGTTGGTGAAAT
>JASLRT010000088.1 GCA_030743815.1 Candidatus Neomarinimicrobiota bacterium
AGTGAGGAACATCAGCTAATCATTGATCATTTGTATAGGCATGGACAGTATTAATAACACCGTATTCTATGCCAAAGGCATCATTCAGCACTTTGGCCATGGGTGCCAGGCAATTTGTTGTGCAGGAAGCGTTGGATATGATTTTATGCTCAGATGTCAATCGATCTTCATTTACCCCTATAACAACCGTAAAATCAATTTCATCCTTGGCCGGCACCGTAAGAATAACGTGTCCTGCGCCAGCATCTAAATGAGATTGTAGCTGTTCACGTGTCCTGAACACACCCGTGGCTTCAACGACAACATCTACTCCCAGTTCAGTCCAGGGCAGAGCAGAAGGATCGTGCTCATTAAGCATTTTAATTGAATGATTAGATGTCGTTAAGACCCCGTTCTTGACACTCACAGAATCTTTTAATGGCCCCATGACAGTATCGTATTTCAGTAAATAAGCCAGTACGTCGTCGTTGGCAAGGTCATTAATAGCTACAACATCAATGTCTTTTTGTCTATTTAAGATCCGAAAAACTGTACGGCCAATGCGACCAAAACCATTTATTCCTATTCTCATGCGGCTTCTTCCA
The DNA here is from genome assembly GCA_030743815.1 of Candidatus Neomarinimicrobiota bacterium. Classification (NCBI taxonomy): domain Bacteria; kingdom Pseudomonadati; phylum Fidelibacterota; species Fidelibacterota bacterium. Next base: position 585 of record JASLRT010000088.1, read on the forward strand.
AGTCGCAGTACGCTTTCGTGAGCTCAAGAATACGCTGCGAATATCCATAACCGTCATCATACCAGCAAAGAGTCTTCAGCAATTTTCCTGCAGCAATCATTGTTGCCCTGGCATCAAAAATCATCGAATGGCTATCACCCACAACATCGCTGGATACTATGGGGTCATCTGTATAACCGATGATGGCAGATAGGGAATTTTCAGAGACATCTTTCATTACTGCATTCACATCTTCAACGGAGGGTGTTGATTGTAATTGAGTTGTAAGATCTACGCAAGAACCGTCAGGGATGGGGACGTTAAAAGCGATACCTGCAATTTTTCCTTTGAGATGGGGCAATATGGTCTCCACTAATTGGGGGGACCGAGTCTGGTTGGGAATAATATTTTCTACAGCTGAACGGCTGCGGCGCAGATCTGACCGCACACTGTCAGCTAGAGGTTGATCTGACGTATAAGCATGAACGGAGGTCATCATAGCTTTTTCCAGACCGAATTCATTATCTAGGATATTCAACATCAGAGCTAGGACCTGCGTCGTAGATGAAGAAGGGGAAACGATTTTATCATTAATTGAAATATCATTATCATTCAATCCCATGACAACAATACGATCTACAGGATCTTCAGGTGGTTTGGTTACTATAACCCGTTTTGCTCCGGCATCCAGATATTTTTCCAGATCAGTGCGGGGCCAAATACGGCCGGTGCAGTCAATGATGACATCAGCACCAAGGGCATCCCAAGGCAATGAACCGGGTCCTTCCCCGGGTAGTAAGCGAACTTTTTGGTCACCGAAATATATGTAATTATCTTCGAGTACTGTTTCAGTTTCTGTAGGTCCATATACTGTATCATGCCCCAGTAAATAAAAGAGAGCTTCAGGCTCAGCCAAGTCGCTGATACCAACAAAATTGAAACGCGGGTCGTCATAACCGAGGCGCAATAGATTACGACCGATGCGTCCGAAACCAACGATTCCTATATTAACTTTAACTGCCATATCATGCTTTATATTATAAAATATTCAATGCTCAGCCAATCGCCTCTTTACCGGTTTCTCCTGTTCGTATGCGAATACACTCTTCAATGGGCAGGATAAAGATTTTCCCGCGTCCCTTATCACCATCCTTCTTAGCAACTTTTGTTATTGCCTCGACTGTAGACTCTACAAATTCATCGTTTACCGCAATTTCCAATCTGACTTTTTTCAATAGGGTAATTTCATGTGAAATACCACGATATACTTCCTGGACTGGGAACTCTTTCCCCTGCCCTTTGGCATTGGTAACCGTGAACTTGTAGATTTCTCTTTTCAAGAGCTCCTCTTTAATATAAGGAAGCTCCTCCGGCTGGATAATTGCTATAATCAATTTCATAATTTTACTCCTTCAATTTCTTTATTCTACGGTAAAAATCTGAAAGCCAGCATACGATTCCATATCATGCTCACCAATATCTAAACCGAGTATTTCTTCTTCCTCTGATACACGCAATCCGAGAGCAAGTTTTATAACCTGAAAAATGATGTTTGCACTGACAAAACAGAATAGAGCATAAGCTCCAACACCTATCGCCTGGGTGCCTAGCTGGTAATCAGGGCTAAATATGCCAACAGCCAACGTACCCCAGATACCGCAAGCCAAATGAACCGAAATAGCACCAACAGGATCATCGATCTTCATTTTATCTAGCTGTATGACAGCAACCACAACAATGACTCCGGCTATCAAGCCGACTACAACCGCATACATGGGGCTAATGCAGTCCGCCCCGGCTGTAATGCCGACCAGACCCGCCAGTGAACCGTTAAGTATCATGGATAGATCAGGCTTCTTTGAAATAATCCAAGAGGCCCCCATGGCACCAATCACGCCTGCGGCAGCAGCTAACGTCGTGGTAACAAATACGAAGGAAACAGCACCAGGGTCTGCTGAAAGCACCGATCCGCCGTTAAACCCATACCAGCCAAACCACAATAAAAATACTCCTATAGTTGCAAGAGGCATATTGTGACCCATAATAGGTTTAATCACACCATTCTTGGAATATTTTCCCAAGCGCGGTCCCAGTGTATAAGCTCCAACCAGCGCTGCCCATCCACCGACACTGTGGACCAGTGTTGAGCCTGCAAAATCATGGAAGTTTTTATCAGCTAGCCATCCTCCACCCCAGGTCCAAGAACCTACAATCGGATAGATAAGGGCGACATAAACTGTTGAGAATACTAAAAAGCTGCTAAGCTTGATTCTTTCGGCAACCGCCCCTGATACAATCGTCGCTGCCGTAGCAGCAAACATAGCTTGAAAGATAAAGTCTGTCCAATAGGTATATCCGGGGTTATATGCAGGAGTTAAGCCCTCTGCACCTGTACTGATCCCTAAACCGGCAAATCCAAAAAATCCGTTGAACTCCCCCGGATACATAAGGTTGAAGCCGCAAACAGCATAAGTCAATATCCCGATAGCAATAATACTCACATTCTTGAATAGGATATTAACTGTGTTCTTTGCCTGGGTAAGACCGGACTCCAGGGTTGCAAAACCCAAATGCATGATAAACACCAAAAAGGTCGCCACCAGCATCCATGTATTATTTATGGTAAAGACGGCATCTGCAGCTGTAGGTTCACCGTTAGCAAAAAGGGAGGAACCACCCAGCAAGAATACCACTAAGAATATGTTTTTGTTTTTCATGCTCTAATCTCCAATTAAAAGCTAACACCAAAAACAAGAAATGATGTTTGCTGGTCTGGATTAATTATGTACGATGCTGAGAAGTTATCTCTACTGGCAGAGACACCAATACTAACCGGTGCAAATTCGCCATCAGTACTATATGCACCATTACCTAATCCCAATGAAAGCGCACCGTATGTCAATTCAAGGTAGATTGAATTATCGTCATCTCCACTTACATTAGCTGCTGTTAAGACACTGACTGTTCCGACATCCATGCCAGCACTGACCTCAAAGATGTGCTTATCCAAATTGAAAAGAGAATCTGCACCTGCATAAGAAGGAAAGAAATAATCTGTTAACGTCAGACCAACAGGTCCTACAGTTGTTGAGGCATACAGATCGCATTCATTTCCACTGGCATCTAAAGGACCCGGACTTATGGACCAAGATCCCCAAGCACCAATTGACACTGGACCAAGTGAAGTTTCAATAGTGGGCTGAACAGCAGCAGCATTGCCATAATCTGTGCCGCGCCAGATATAACGGCTGACAATGTCAGCCCCGAAACTCACCTGCGCAGCTACCGCTGAAAGGTTCAGCGCTACAACCACTACTGTCGCTGAAAACTGTCTTATTGATCTTGGAACTACCATGTCTTTATTCACTCCTTTTGTTCTTGTATTGTTGATGGTACTTAACTGTATAGCTTCGAGAGCAACCGTAAATTATTAAGCATTATATTAAATATGCAAGAATAATTTAAGTTATAATAAATAAAACTTAAAATATGTGGATCTTTGTGTTGTTGAGTCCGGGGAAGGAGACTTGAGAGCGGCGGCGAAATGGAGTTACAGGAAGACTGGGAAGGGTTTTCCTAAAGTGGCAGCTGGTGGTTACAATTTTTTAGCGGGAATAAGCCTGGTCAGCCTGCCTTATTCGTTAAGGAGAACACCCATCCGGGCCGCAATATGCTGATCATACACCTCTTCAAAATCGATGATATCCAAGGCCAACGGAACGATTTTCATAAAATGGCTTCTCTTGTCTTCCCAATTATTGAGAATCAGATCAGCAGTTACAGAACCGGTATGAAACTTGTGACTGCGGAGAAGCCTTCGCACCAACCCCTCGTCAGCCTGAGAGAGAGACGCCGTTCTAACGAAATCTCTGTTGAGATTCTCGAGTGTGTCTGCAGATGCACGGTACACAAAAGCGACTCCACCTGTCATGCCGGCGCCAAAGTTGCGGCCGAACTCACCCAGCACAATGACAGTCCCCCGGGTCATATATTCACAGCAGTGATTCCCCACTCCTTCAACCACAGCAGCGGCGCCGCTGTTGCGGACGGCGAATCGTTCCCCGCCTCTTCCGGCCACCAGAAGCTTCCCGCCAGTAGCGCCATAGAGCACAACGTTCCCGATAACTGTGTGACTTTTCTTGCGGGCGCGGATTTTCTTCGGCATTCGGATGCTGATGATGCCGCCGCTCATTCCCTTGCCGACGTAGTCATTGGCTACCCCCCGCAGGCGCAGCTCAATCCCGACCGTGAGAAAGGCGCCGAAACCCTGCCCCGCCGCACCACGCAACTGATACTGAATGTTGCCGTGGTAATGACCTCCGCCGTACAGAAATGCCAGCTCTCCCGATAGACGCGTCCCGATAGCCCTATCAGTGTTCCTGATCGTTCTGCGGACAACCACATGCCCGTGCGTCATGATGGCGGGCCGAATCTCCTCCATCACCTCTTCATCAATGTGCGGTTTCTGTCTTACAGCGGCGGGCTTCAGCTTCACACCCGTGTCCACAGGCAGACCTTCAGGCGCGTCCGGATTCAAAATAGCCGTCAGATCAATTCCCTTCTCAGCAATGTACAACTCGAACTGAGAATTCTGCGCAAGGAGGTCTGTCCGCCCAACGATATCCTCCAGCGAATAAAATCCCATCCCGCTCAAAAGATTTCTCACTTCCTCCGCTACACTGGTCAAATAGTTCGCCAGCTGTTCCGGTTTCCCTTTGAACTTCTGCCGCAGTTTCTCATCCTGTGTGGCAATCCCCGCCGGGCAGGTGTTGAGGTGACACTGCCGCGCCATGACACATCCGATAGCCACAAGAGCCGATGTGCCGAAGTCAAACTCTCCCGCTCCTAACAGAGCCGCCATGATAACGTCGCGCCCCCTCTTCAGACCGCCGTCCACCCGCAGGACGGTGCGGTAGCGCAACCCATTCGACATGAGAGTCTGGTGCGTCTCCGCCAGACCGAGCTCCCACGGAAGGCCAGTATGTTTGATAGACCCGAGGGGACTTGCTCCCGTCCCTCCATCCCCGCCCGAGATGAGGACTACGTCCGCCCCGGCCTTCACCACGCCGGACGCCACAATGCCGACGCCCGGCTGCGAGACTAATTTAACAGAAACTTTGCCCTGTGGATTCGCCTGCTTCAAATCGTAGATGAGTTGAGCAATGTCTTCAATGCTGTAGATGTCGTGGTGCGGCGGTGGCGAGATGAGCGGTACACCGGGTGTGGAAGAACGAGCGCCCGCTATCTGCACCGTCACTTTGTGACCGGGGAGTTGCCCCCCCTCTCCCGGCTTGGAGCCTTGAGCCATCTTGATTTGAAGCTCCTTGCCCGCACGGATATAATCGATTGTAACGCCGAAGCGGCCGCTGGCCACCTGCTTCACGTAGCAGTTAGCATCTCTGTCCGGACTGCCATGTGCATAACGGTCTGGCGCCTCGCCGCCCTCGCCGGTGTTACTCCGTCCACCAGTGAGATGCATCCCCTTTGCCAGCGTGCGATGGGCCTCATCTGAGATGGCACCAAACGAAATGGCGCTGGCGCCGAACCGCTTGCAGATCTCAGAGACCTCTTCCACCTGAGCTAACGGAACAGCCTCACCTTTTCTGATTTCTAAAAGATCCCTCAGATAGACGGGCTCTCTGGCGACCGTGCCGTTCGTCCGGTCTCCCGCAGCTAACTTATGTATCAGCTTGAAATGTGCCGGAGCGAAGCCGTGTTCTTCCCCTCCTTTACGGTAACGGAAGAAGCCTTTCCCCTCCAGCCGGGGATCATCACCGGCAAAGGCAAAACTGTTCCTTTCAACAAGCCGCTGTTTGATCTGCGGCAGATCGATCCCCCCCGTATCGCATCCGATAGAAGGGAAATAACTGTTAAGAAAACGCTGCGATAGCCCGATACCGTGAAAGAGCATACTGCCGTGATAACTGCTGATGGTAGAAATGCCCATCTTCGACATAATCTTGAGCAAGCCCTTTTCCAGAGCATAGCGGTAGTTGCTCATCATCTTCGGCCAATCAGCAGAAGCAAAGTGCTCCCGGATCAACTCATAGGCCATGTAGGGGTAAACGGCGCTGGCGCCAAAACCGATGAGGCATGCTACGTGATGATCCTCCACCACATCCCCCGTGAGACAGACAAGGGAGACTTTACTCCTGATTTTTTTATCAATAAGGTGGTGATGGATCGTTGACACCATAAGAGCCATGGGAATGGGAAGCAGGTCGCGGCGGATATGTTCGTCACTTAAGAAAATAATTTTACTGCCGCTGAGAACGGCCTCCTCGCTGGTGTTTTTCATCTTTTCAAGATAGTCCTCGAAATCACCATCGAGGGGCAGATGACACAGCATTCTTGTGTAGGGAAACCACGAGATATTTTCCATCAGTATGCGCGTCTCCCGCGGAGAGAGGACGGGGCTTTTGATGCGGATGGCGCCGTTGAAGCGCGGTCGCTTCGCCAGCAGATTCTCCTCACTGCCCATATACTTGAACAGGCTCATGACAAATCTCTCCCGGATGGAATCGATAGGTGGATTCGTCACCTGAGCAAAGCTCTGCTTGAAATAGTCGTAGAAACGGTGATCGTGTTTCGAGAGGAGCGCCGGAGGCGTGTCATCACCCATGGAGCCGATGGGCTCCCTTCCGGTCTCTGCCATAGGAATGAGAAAGCGGCTCAGATCTTCCCTGTTCCATCCCAAGGCGAAGCGTAATCGCTGATCAAAACCGTCTTGTGGGAGGGCAAATTCTCCAAACTCCTCCTCATCGTCCTTCCGTCTGACAACCTTGAAGTTATTTTCCAAGAGAGAAGAATAGGGAGCCGCTTCGGAAACTTCCCTCTTGATCTGTTCGTCTTCCAGAATTCCACTGCCGTCCAGCGCCACGGCAAAGATTTCACCAGAGGTCATGTGGTGGTGGAGGATGAGGTTGTCAGTTTCCACATCGACAACTCCCGCTTCGGAAGCCATGATGACAAGCCCATCTTTCGTTAAGGTATAACGCAGCGGCCTGAGACCGTTACGGTCAAGCTTGGCCCCCACATAGTCGCCATCGGTGAAGACCAGGGCCGCCGGACCGTCCCACGGCTCCACAAGGTTTTCGTGATAGATGTAAAAGTCCTTCAGGGCACGGGACATATTGGGACTGTCCAGATAAGGTTCTGGAACCAACATCATCAGGTTGTGAAAGAGGGTCCGCCCGCTGTAACACAAGAATTCTAGCGTATTATCCAGACTGCAGGAATCGCTGCCTTCATGGGCAATGATCGGTTTCAATGTTTCAAGATCATCCCCCCAGTAGGCAGACGTCATCTCCCCTTCCCGCGCCTGCATCCAGAGGCGATTTCCCTTGATGGTGTTGATTTCACCGTTGTGCGCAGTGAATCTGAACGGCTGAGCCATGGCCCAGGTGGAGATGGTGTTGGTGGAGAACCGCTCATGGAAGAGGGCGACCTTGGCCACGTAGTCAGGCTCAATCAAATCGAGATAAAAATGATCAATCTGCGATGACGTCATTAATCCCTTATAGACAATCGTCTTTGATGAGATGGAGCAGATAAAGCTTTGCGCTCTTTTCCTCGTCAGCTCTTTTTCAATCGCCTTGCGCAAGAGGTATAATCCCGCCTCCACAGAGCGCGCTCCATCTTCAGGACAGGCAAACAAAAACTGGAAAATAGCGGGGCAGGAAGACTTAGCCGTTTCTCCTAATGCGTCCCGATTGGTCGGTACTTCGCGCTTGCTGATGTATCTCATCTTATACTGAGTCGTCATTGATTGGAACATCTTTTCCACCAGTACAACCTCGGTCCGGGCGGCAAACACCATTGCCACAGCCAGCGCTTCATCCTCTGCCAGAGAGTTGCCGAAGTCTTGCGTTACAATCCTGGAGAAGAAGTCTTGAGGAATGTCCGTGAGGATGCCGGCACCGTCTCCCGTCCTTTTGTCCGCACCCGTGGCACCGCGGTGAGCCAGTCTCTTGAGGGCGCTGATAGCCAATGTCACCACGCGCCGGCTCGGCTCTCCGGACACTTCCGCAATAAATCCGGTGCCGCACGCATCGTGGAATGCAGACACATCTACCAGTGGATATTTTGAAGAATCCATCACGACTCTAGGAACCTGTTTTGTTCGGGAACTGTACTAAACCGCCCCGCAAAGGGGTTTAGACTTTACCTCACGACAGAAGATAATATAAGTGGTGAACCGTCGAAAAGGTAGAGAAAATACGCGGGCCCATCAGAACACGGTCATGTCCGTGAGGTGAACCAGTAAGCTTAGGAATGGAACGATTGTAGAACAAACAGTCCATGATTTCCGTCATCGGCCTTCCGCAATCCACCCCGCCACATCCTCCCCGATGGCAATGGCGGCTGTCAGGCCGGGAGAGTCAATGCCGATGAGGTTGATCCAGCCGGGATAGCCCGAATCTTTCTCGTGCCTGATGTAGTAGTCGGAGGGGCCGTCGTCTGCATCAGCAAGCTTCGGCCTTATGCCGGCAAAGTCCGGACTCAAGTCCTCCCGCTCCAGAGCCGGCAGATATTGCTTCACATCTGTATAGAACATATCGTGGTCTTTCTCCCGAACGACGTAATCCTCCTCCCGCTCCTCAAGCCATTCAGCGCTGGGTCCCAGCTTTACATCACCCCCCTGATCAAAGCTGAGGTGGATGCCGAGGGAGTCGTGAACCGGATCTGGAAGAGGGTAGATAAGATGCTGAATACGGTGGCGCCATCTGGGAGTGAGCTTGAAGTAGGACCCCTTCGAAAAGCGCAAAACGGGGCGATCTTTCTTGTCCGAACCCCACAGGAATTGTGCCACGCCGTCGCTATGAAGGCCGGCGGCGTTTACCACCCAGCGGGTTGTCACCTGATAGGAAGCGTCACCGGGGCCGTGAACGGAAAGGGCGTAATGGTCGCCTTCAGGATCAGCCCCCACCACCGCCGCCTTGATCAACAGATCGTGGTCCGCCTCCGCTGAATAGCGATGAAAAGCCGCCATCAGTTCATGGGCTGAGACGATGCCGGTACATCCTACAAATAGGGCCGCCTCGGCTGAAACTTCCGGTTCAACCGTCACTATCTCCTTGCGGCTCATGAGAACTACCTCCGGCACTTCATTGGCCTGCGCCTGGCGGTACAGTCTGTCCAGATCGTCTTCCTGTCCCTTCTGCGCCACCACCAATTTGCCGCACCGGCTGTGCCAGACGTCGTTTGCGCGGCAGAAGGGGTAGATCAGCTCGCGCCCCAGGCGGCAGTAGCGCGCTTTCAGCGAATTGGTGGGGTAATAGATACCGGAGTGAATCACCTCGCTGTTGCGGCTCGATGTCCCTTTACCGAAACCGTCTTCCCGCTCAACGATCAAGACTGAATCGAACTTTCTGTCGGCCAAGGCTCTTGCCACAGCCAATCCTACCACGCCGGCGCCTATGATCACGACGTCGTAATCAACATCCATGAGACACGATTCAGTGAAGAGCCAGCTGGGTGTTTTCTTTGTAGGTGGACATGACGATCATGGTGTGAGTGCGGATGACGCCGGGCCACGACTGTATCTCCCGCAACAGATTTTCCAACGATGAAGTGTCACGGACTCGCACCTTCAGAATGTGAGATCCTTCCCCAGTGATAGAGTGGCACTCCAACACTTCCTCCGCCCTCGCGGCACTTTCCACCAGATCACCGTAATGGTCCGATGATGACATATCCACAAGAAGAAACGCTGTTACGTCATATCCTATTTTCTTGGAATTGACCACGGCCCTGAACTCCCGAATGATGCCTTCATCCACTAACTTCCTAATCCGCTCGGTAACGGCAGGTACGGACAGATGTACATGTTCTGCCACATCCTTGGCAGTCATGCGACCGTCGTTCTGGAGCAGATTGAGAATAATCTGGTCTTTCTCATCCATCATCATCTGCCTCATTATAGCGGATACGGCTGAACGGTACAAGCATTATTTAGGAGTACGAGGGCCATTCCCTAAAAAATTAAGGCGAGACGTATCGGCCTCGCCTCAAGTCTTGGCAGAACGTCCAATGGGCTGTCCGTTTACTCCCGATCTACCACAACTCCTCCGACAAGTCGGAACTCCATTGTTGCACTCCTGGTAAGAGTACTCAAGCTACACCGCCGGTACAAATTTCGGCAAGTGACAGCGTCCAAGATCAATACGCAGATCACACAGTTTTGCCACATCGGCCGCTTCCAAGACCGGCTCGTAGGAGATGGTCTCTGAACAATGGAGCACAGCGGTGGCTGACTCACCTCTCTCCCAGACGTACGCCTCCTCCTGCGGCAGCGTCTCCACGGTACATCCGAGATTGATAGCCCTCAATACTTTGTAGAGCGGTACATCTTGCGCGCCGAAAAGATTCAGCCGCACGAAGGGGACGGCGGGAATGCGCGGCAGGTCAGACCGGCGCGCCATGAGATTCAGCACCCTGCGAAAGGCGTTCCTGTCCGATAGAGGCAGACCGAGCATGAGACTGTCGTGACTCTCCCGCCTCTGCGACGAACCGTTCCGAAGCCACCGCTGCAGCAGGAAGGCGTCATCGCAAAGTGTGAGAAGGTTGGGGGAGTTGAGGGGCAGGTCGTCCTCCAAATGGAACTCCTTGAGCTGGCGCCGGGTGATGATCTCAGACAGTTCCTCGTAGCCTTCACGATTCCGGACAATAACGATCACACGCTTCTTCTCTTGAGTCAGTTCCACCCCCACCAGCGGCTGAATCCCCGCCTCACGGCAGCAAAGATAAAACTCCACCACGCCGTAAAAACCGTCTCTATCCGCGAGACAGAGCGCCTTCACGTCATACTCCACAGCAAACTCCACCAGCTCGGGAATGGAATGAATCCCCTCCAAAAAAGTGTAGTGACTCTTGCAGATAACTAGCGGCTTATCACACACAAAAGGTGTATACAGAAAGACGAAAAAGAGCCCTGTTCAGACTGTTTTTCTCAATCAGCGGCTGTTTCTGATGAGTTAAATACCCGTGTTAAAACGGCAGATCTTCGTCGTCCGGAGCCGCGTCCCCTTCAGGGGAGTTGCCGGCAGTGACCGGCTTTTTGCCTAACATAGTAAACATGTCACCGTGTACTTCCGTGGTAGTCCGCTTGACACCGTCCTTATCTTCCCAGGAGCGGGTCTTCAGTCTCCCTTCCACGTAAACCATCTGACCCTTCTTCAGGTACTGGCTGGCGGTCTCGGCCGACTTGCCGAACAGGACGCAGCGGTGCCACTCGGTGTGGTCCTCGTACTCACCATCACTGTTGCGGCGGCTTTCATTTGTGGCAACATTGAAGTTCGCCACGGCGGTGCCCGATGGTGTGTAGCGGCTATCCGGATCGCCTCCAAGATGCCCTACTATAATCGCACGATTGACGCTTCCTTTTTGCATTGTATTACCTCCCTTTTCATGTTATAGGTTAATTACCTCCCGCCAAGGAATATGGAGACGGGAGTAGATTAAGTCAAGAGATTTATTTTCCTCAACAACATCATTTTCATACAAGAAGTTGTCCTCACGGTTGTCCTTTTACAGCATATGACATCCCGTAGGAACTTGCACAGTTTATAAGATAAACGGCCTCTCCTCGCAACACCGAATCAAACCCAAACCGCCGCCGCGTTTTGTCCACCGCCTCAAGCCGCCGCCGCCCTTTCAGCCACGCCCCTTCATCAAAGAGATTCACCTGATGATAACAAGGCGTCAGATTGGAAAGTCCTACACCGATGAGGCGGATGCCTACCCGGCGAGTGATGGCTTTTTTCATTAAGTCGTCAGCCACAGAGTATAGAGCATCGTCCCGGTTATTCGGCTGAGGGAGGGTACGGGAGCGGTCGAGAGTCTCGAAATCTTCGTAGCGAATCTTGACGTTCACAGTGCGGGCGGCTTTGCCCTCTTGGCGCAGGCGGCGGCACACTTTTTCCGTAAGGTAGTGGAGGACGGCCGCAAGGTAGCGCCAGTCAGTGGTGTCGGTGCAGAAGGTGGTCTCCTTGCTAATGGACTTCCGTTCCCACTCCGGCGTGAGGTCGCTACCACCCTCTCCACAGGCGGCGCGCCAGAGGTACTTTCCATAGAGACCAAAAGCTGCTTCCATGAGAGACCCTCCCGCCGCGGCGATCTGCCCTACCGTTTCCAGCCCGAAATCCCTCAACGTAGCAGACATTTTTTCTCCCACACCGGGGATAATCTCCACTGGAAGTGGCGCCAGGAAGAGTTCCTCCCGGCCCGGCGGGATGTGGAGGAGTCCATTGGGCTTAGCCTCGTTGGAAGCGATCTTTGCCATCAGTTTATTCTGCGCCACGCCCACCGTACAATCGAGCCGAGTCGCCTGCTTCACGGTCCAGCGGAGCCGCTCCCCCGTCCCCATGGGATCACCCCACAGCCGTTCCGTGCCGGTGAGGTCCACGTACCCTTCGTCAATAGAGGTCATCTCCACCAATGGCGAAAACGACTGAAGCACCTCCTTTACCTTAAAGTGATACTGATCGTACAGATCAAAGTCCAGCGGCGCCACCACAAGATCGGGACAGAGCCGCAGCGCCACCGCCATGGGCATAGCCGAATGGACGCCGTACTCTCTCGCTTCATAAGAAGCGGACGTCACCACCGATCGGCCTCTATCGGGGTCTCCTCCCACCGCCACCGGCTTCCCTCTCAAGGAGGGATCCTTTAGCCGCTCCACGGCCACGAAGAAACAGTCCATATCGATGTGAGCAATCATTTCAGTCTGGTTATGGCTCCGCCCCGTCAGTCACACTGAGATAAGGTTTTCCAAAAGTCAGCAAGTTCCTTAAAGAGTCCCTGAGGTTAGTCTCAAAAGGGTTGCTCCTTACTTATCATTCATTACTGGCCGCTTCTTCTTTCGCAAGTATAGCATACAAAAGGCGTATAGATCAACAAAAAAGAGGGGGGATAGGTAAAAATCCTCCCAGCAATCGACCTTATTTCAACAGCACCATCTTCATCGTTTTAGAATAACTGCCCGCCTTGATTCTATAGATATACAGACCAGCACTGACTTGTCTACCTAAGTTATCAGTACCATCCCAGACAGCAGTCTTAGAACCAGCATCCTGTGACTGATTCACAAGGGTCTTTATCTGTTTACCCAGTAAATCATAGATCACCAGATGAACCGTGGCGGCTTCTGGTAAATCATAGGTGATTGCAGTGCTGGGATTGAAAGGATTGGGATAGTTGGCGTGTAAGGCAAAAACATCAGGAATGATTCCAGACTCTTCGGTGCTCACGGAACTCGCATCTATGGTAAGGGTGATCGGTCCATTTGATGCATACGTTCGTTTTGATCCCCCATCTGCTATTACAGTCCAAGTTCCTGTTGCGCTCTCAATCCCTTCTGTGTGCATATAGTGTTCAATATGATGGAAGGGTATCTTGTACATATTACTGGTCATATGATTATTGGTCATTAAGGCAAAGTTCAGCAGGTCGCCAGATAGCTCACGTCTATATACAACATCACCTCCATGTGGATCGACGGATGGTTCCCATGCGAAATAAAGGGTATCTGCCCAGTTATTCTGGCGGGTTATTTCGACAACTGTATTATCATAAGGATATACAAGCTCGAATGAACTTGGGGGTAAGGATTTCATCCAGTCTAAGGATCGAACTATTGGTGAATATTTTGTCGTTCTAATACGGTTGTATCCTGTAGAATGATCTACAGCTGAGCCGACTTGAGATGTATTTAAGGCACGAACATCAAAGCCGAAAAAAGCGACCTTACTACCTGTGGCTGTATGAGAATAGATGCCCGTTATGTGCTCAATTTCATCAGATACGGCACCGGTCAAAGCGTCCACCTGCCCTTTATAGGTTTTAAAGGCAACATTTACATTAGAATCACGCAGTTCAACACCATCTATCCAATTCTGGTACCCAGTTTCATACCCAGGGTCATGGTTAAGAACAAGATTGTTCGTATTGAGAAATGAATAGAGCTCTCCCGATATAGCATTATTCTCGATAGGATTCATCCTTGCAATCCCTTCTTGCCAACTATCATCATTTTCGTCTAACTGAAAATCTTGATCAGTTGCACCTATCCCAAGATAGTCCCAGGCAAAATCTCCTGATTTGAAGGTAACTCTTTCTGTCTCACCTTTAATACAAACCCAAAACCAATCATCTCCGGTAATAATCAGATTCTTGTTTCCTTCATTCAGCCAACTTGCGAGGCCGGATGTGTCAGAACACACATCTAAACCAGGCGTGCCCATCTCAATGATGATGTCATAGTTCTTGAACAGGTCATAGGTTCCCCTGCCATAAGACCAAGGCTCCCATAAATCATAATCAATAGATATACCATAAAGTTCTTCTATAGGCTGATTGAACCAAAGATCTGGTTCCTCCACCCATTGGTTGTCAACCAGCAATACGGGAGCACTGGGAACAAATACTCGATACTCGTGCGGTCGGCTTGTTGATGTATTACCTTCCACATCTGTAGCCGAGACGTAGTAGTCCACATGGGTAGTATGAGACTGGCCAGGAATCGTGCCGGTGTAAGCATCACCAGACAAAGTCATAGGAACTTCATGCTCTTCCCACCAGTCAATAGTATAGTGGAGCGTGGCACTCGAGATTCCCACAGCCCCGCCACCAGGATTATAATCTGTAACATTAGCTGATACGGTTCTTGGATCTGAAGAGAGGACTGTACCTAGAGACGTAACATTGGAAATTATTGGTGGAATGTCCGTATAGTATTCAACTATGGCATAAAGTTCCCAGCTGTAAGCACGAATGACCCATCCCGGTTTATTGGCCGCCCCACCAGGATTTTCCTCATCTCCGTAATATTTGAATGAGTGGTAAGGTGTCATGGCATCATTAAGGGCACCAATACCCCAGTTGGCTGTTCTAACGGCATGACCATTAATGAAGAAGTTATCACTACCAACATCGGGAATAGGAACACCAAAAGAAGAAAGATCTATTTCAACCCAACTGTTTGCATGGTCAGACGTAATATTAGTTCTTATCCCACTGGCACTCTTGGGCCATATCTCTTCACCGATGGGCGGCTGACTGAAACATTCATTTTCACCGGGCACCCAGTTGCCTGAAGCATCATATTTCCCTACCCAACCATTTGCCTCGACACACTCAAATATGTCTGCTTCACCGTTATAATTTGATTTGTTAAGAAAGAACTCGAAGTACCCCTCAAAGTCCACTATGTACAACATAAGTTTATGGACTTTTGCATCGCCCAGTGGTACCATCCATTGAGCAATTGAATCACCCCCTGTACCTTCAGTAGTAGTAGAAAAACCAAAGTTGACAACATCTCCTCGATCAGCCCATCTCAAATCAAACAGATCCCCGCCCCGATTCACTGATGGAGCAGGTTCACGCATTCTCACACCTAATCTGTTGTCTATAGCTTTAACATCTTGAGCAATACCGTGATGTTTTCCGTTTGGACCAATCATGAATCTCCTTGAGTCGGAATTTTGAGAATTTAAGAGGTTCGGAAAAATCAGAAACACAAGAATCAGAAACGATGTTAATTGGTTGTCTAAATACTTTGTTTTCATTTTAGTTCTCCCTAATTAATTCACGGTTTCATTTCAGTAGCAACATCTTCATCGTCTGACTGAACTCACCAGCCTTTATCCGGTACAGGTAAACTCCGGCACTCACAGACCTACCCAAACCATCAGTACCATCCCAGATAGCAGTCTTAGAACCAGCATCCTGTGAGTGATTAACAAGGGTCTTTATCTGTTTACCCAGTACATCGTAAATCACCAGATGTACCGTGGCGGCTTCTGGTAGATCGTACAGAATGGTTGTGGTGGGGTTGAAAGGGTTGGGATAGTTGGCGTGCAGAGCGAACGATTGCGGCATACTCGGATCGTCATCCAGTGTGACAGTCGGGCCGTCACCCTCAAGATAGATATTATACTCCATTACTTCATCCAAGATCTCTACATCCCGCTCTACCAGTTGACCGTCATAGCCCCCGGCGCCGGCGAAAATATCGTAAGTTCCGTTGGGAACGGCCATGCGAAACTTGCCGTTGCGCTGCGTCCCCACAGTTCTGTCCCAGTCTTTTGCTTCGTCACGCGCCCACACCCACCCGTTGTCCACCGGCTCACCCGTCGCCAGTGAAAAGACATGCCCCTCAAAAGCCGACAACGTTTTGTGAATGTGAAACTCTATGCCGGAAGATCCGGACAGGACATTGTCGTAATGCCGTTTCTCAACATAGGTATTGTCAGGCAGTTCCCAATCGTGGAGCGAGACCGAATAGCCCATATCCGTATCGGCTTCACTGGCCACCGAGAGTGTGTAGCTACCGTCTTCAGTTGACTTTGTTTCCGTCCATCCCAAAGGGGCGTTGGCCTGAATGCCAATCTCCCTGATAGGAGATTCATCGAGGTAGACCGTACCCGTGATAGTGGCATCTGCTTTGTACGCTGATAGATCCACCATTTCCGTGGCTCCTTCGGCCACGAACAGCACCGTATCCCGGGAAGCCATGTAATGAGGTATCAGTCCCCAGACATCGACACGCACGTGCCACTCCCCTTCAACCACACCCACTTTGTAGTATCCGAGCTCATCGGTCTTGATCTGAGCTTGATTCCAGGGAGACACATCGGAATTGACATACACTGTCACGTCAGTGATAGGGGTATCGTCATCGTCCAGCACTTTGCCTTCTACCCACGCATTGGCGTAGGTGAGACGAAAATTAATGCCGCTGGAATTGGACGGGAGATTGTAGTAGACATTGAGAATAAACACCTTTTCGGCTAACTCCAAATCGTAGAGCCATACGTGATAGCCTCCTTCACTATCAGCCGCGCTTGCAACGGAGAGAGTATAGGAACCGTTGTGATCCGTCACCGTCTGCGTCCGCCCCAGACGGCTGCGCGTCTCCACTCCCAAACCGGCGACAGGCGCTCCGTCCAGTGTAACGGTACCCGTGATAGAAGCATCTGTCGAGTAGACAGTCATATCCACCGTCACTGTGGCGGACTCCTCTACGCGCACAACTTTATCATTGGGAGTGAGATAGTCGGGTCTCAGGTACCCACCGTCCACACCGATCCGCCAGCGGCCGTGCATGACGCCGATTGAGAAGAACCCGGAAGCGTCAGTCATGGCCCCGGCACCGGCGCCTCCGCCATCCTCACGATTGGCCCACACCCGGACATTGGGTATCGGATCCCCCGATTCATCCGCCACTTTCCCTTCAATCCGGGATGTTGGAGGAACAACATGAAAATCGATATCTGTCGCTCCGGACATGACATCGTTATAGTTCTCCTGAACGATCAGATCGGGAGGCAGTGACCAGTTGTTCAGCCATACGCTGTAGCCCCCCTCGGTGTCGGCCTCGCTGGCCACGGGCAGGAGATAGGTGCCGTCCTCTCTCGACTTCGTTTCGGTCCAGCCCAGTTCACTATGCACCCCGATTGAGAAAGGCTCAAAGAGAGGCACCCCTTCGTAATGAACGGTGCCGCTTATGGTGGCATCGGCAGAATAGGCGACAAAATCTTGCGTCACTGTCGCGCCTTCATCGATGGCCACTTCCTCCCCATGAGGTACAAGGTATTCAGGAATTGTGTACCAGCTGTCCGGCTGGACCCACCACCGTCCTTTAATCACACCGAGTTTGAAATAGCCGTCGGCATCTGTGTAAGCTTCAGCGTGATTGCCTGTACTATGCTGATTCGCGTCCACCCGGATATCCGCAAGCGGGTTAGCGTCCTCATCGGTCACCTTTCCTTCCACCCACGCCGATGGAGATCGAAGCTGGATCGTAAGATTGGCGGTGCCGGAAACGACGCCTCTATAGTTCTCCTCATAATGGGCCGCCTGTGTCAGGTTCCATGTGTCCACCCAGATGGCGTATCCCCCGCTGGCGTCGGCCTCGCTGGCCACATCAAGCGTGAATGTTCCGTCTGATTGAGAGGACGTGTTCGTCCAGCCGGTGGAACCGTCTGCCGATATACTAACATCAACTAACGGAGAATCATCCAGCATGACCACTCCGATGATGGTAGTATCGGTGACGTATAGAGCGAAATCGACAACAACTGTGGCGCCCTCTTCCGCACGGACTTCTTTATCCCGCGGGGACATGTAATCAGGGATGAGATCGCCGCTGTCCAGCCAGAGACGATTTCTGCCAGCGGTAACGGTCAGCTGATAGAAACCGTCGGCGTCTGTAGTAGTCCAGCTTCCGCCGTGGCCCTCCATCGATTCCACGGACACGTCTATCTCCGCAATGGGGTTACCGTCGTCATCGGATACGACCCCTTCAATCGATGCACTCCCGGAGAGCTGATACACTGAAGGCTTCTGGACGAATCGACCGGCACGCTCCTCCTCCCGCGCCGCGGCACTCCTCTTGCTCGCCTCAATCATTCGGCGCTCTTGCTCGGCCTGATGATCCATCAGAGCCTGGCGCTGTCCGCTCACTCTTTCAAGCTGAAGTGCGGCGTCCCTGACCGGGTGTCGATCCGGGGTGCTGGCAGCGGTTGAGTATGTTAGAAGAGAAAAAAAGAACAGACAAAAAGAATAACTACGCATCATATCTCTCACTTTCCCTGTTTGACACAGGTTAGCAACTGCCAGTGGAGTCCTAGCAGGTAAATGGCTGCATTTCAGTCCAATTTACTATTTGATGCAGCCAAAGTCAAATCTCGTAAACCCTCTGTAGCACCAAAAACTAAGCCCTGTTCTCCACTTTCTAATTCCGCGATTTGCTCTAGTAATTCATCCCTTGAAATTACTCCACCATCCAATTGCTTTAATAATTTGGTAGATACTTCAGATAAAGTTGCTGACAGCAATTCCATATCTTTCAATTTTTCGGATTCCTTAAAATAGGGGCTCAAAGCTTGATGATTATTTTTCCAAATCAGGAGCTGAGACCGAATTTCATTTTCCAATTCATCATTAGGTGTAGCAACAGAGGTTTTAACCTTTTGGTTGAAGTATTTAGCTTCCATACTCTCTGGTCGAACGGCGTCCACTAATCGATCTAGCGCATAATCCGGTAAATACAGCTCCTCCAAGGCTAATAAAGCGGGCATCCGACCATGATAGGTCACCTCTTGTAGAAAATCTGTTATTTTTTTCACCTGTGGCAAAGCTTTGGGGCCTGCAATACGTGCTAATTGATGGTCATAATATGTAGCATGTTTGGAGCCTTCATGGGTAAGTAGGTCCGATAAATAATTTAAGCGGCGGTACATATCCTCTACATCGTTAGTTAAGCTTTTTGGAGACCATAATTTTTCTGCTATAGCTGCTGTTCTAGGCCAAAGCCGAGATTCAATATTCTCTCCATCCACAAATTCGGACCATTGGCAAGCCTCGCCTCCTAGTATAGAGGATTTTTGGTCCTCGTTCAAAGGTTTTATAACTTCTATAGTAGGAAGAGGATTCCCTTCCATATCAGATCCTCCCGACCGACACCCATTCTGATATAATTTATTGAAAAGTTGACTTTATCCTGGTAAGTGTATACATTTACCATGCGAGAGGGGTTTTCAGTAGGCTTTAACATAGTTCCATCTCTTCACCAAGAGAGGCTATATATCTAGCGAGATTCGACAGGAATGGAGGTTAACAAATGGGATATACCATAGATATCGATACTGGAGGGACATTTACTGATGGGCTTTTTACCAATGGTACGGAGATTCAACGGGTAAAAGTAGACTCGACTCCGCATGACCTTACGGTCTCTTGGTTGAAATGCATGGAAGAGGGCGCAGAACAATGTGGTTTCTCTAATCTGCCGAATTTTTTGGATCAGGTGGATATTATCCGTTGGTCTACTACAGTGGCCAGCAATGTTGTTTTAGAACAGAAAGGTCCAAAAATGGGACTTTTTGTGACTGATGGCAATAAACAAACACTTTATGCCGCGAATGGTGAAAATCCGGTTTTTGGACATCTAATTGAGAAGGCGCATGTAGATACAGTAACTTGCCCAGTTGATACGAATGAATTGTTAATCAAGCTCAAGGCATTACTTGAAGGCGGGGTGCGCCGCATTTGCATTAGCCTGAAGGACGCTCTCAAAAACGATGATGAAATCAATATTAAGGATATTATCGAAGAGCAGTTCCCCGATCATTATCTTGGACATGTTCCTCTCTTGCTGGGTGGTGATATATGCAAACATCCCGACGATATGACCCGCACGCACATGGCGTTGTTGAACTCTTATGTACACGGACCGCTTGCCCAGTCTATGTTCAAGGCTGAAGACGAATTGCGAGAGCAGGGTTTTACCAAGCCACTTCTGCTCGGACATACTAATGGGGGGGTCACCAGGGTATCGAAAACAAAACCTGTAGACACAATTGAATCCGGACCGGTCTTTGGAATTCATGCTGGAGACTATTGGGCAAATGTTTACGAATTTTCCAAGGTCATCACCTTGGATGTGGGTGGAACAACTTCTAAGATTGGTTTGATCGAAGATTTCCGACCGGCTATGACTCGTGATCCAGATTTCCTGGGAGTTCCTCTAAAACAAGCCATGCTAAATTTGAAAAGCATCGCCCTTGGCGGTGGGACGGTGGCCAAAGTCGTGGAGGGAGAACTTCAATTAGGGCCGGAAAGTATGGGCGCTTACCCTGGTCCTGCTTGTTATGATCTTGGCGGAACTGAAGCCACCTTGACCGATGCGTGTCTGGTGAGCGGTTATCTAAATGCGGAATACTTTTCGGGTGGCAAAAAGGAAATTAGTCAAGAAAAAGCGGAAAACATTCTCAAAGAAAAAGTTGCTGACCCACTTGGAATAAACGTAGAAAATGCTGCAAGCGAAATTATCAATAAAGCGACTGAAATGATCGCGGAAGAAGTCATCGAACTTGTCAAAAAAACCGGAAAAATATCTTCGGATTTTGTGCTTTTTGCTTTCGGAGGTAATGGAGCTATCCTCGGATGTGAAGTTGCCCAAAAGTCCGGAATTGAAAAAAACCACGTTTTTTCTTTAGGATCCGTATTGAGCGCCTTTGGTTCCTCTGTATCAGACGTTTCACATTCTTACGAATACTCTCCTTTTCTTTCAATCAAAGAACGGGACGCACTAACGGAAATCGTAGAAGAAATGCTGAAAGAAGCGAAAAGGGATATGGAAGGTGAAGGTTTCGAGGTAACAGCCATGGAATCCGAATTGGATTTTACTCTTTATAACAAAAAAGATTCCGAAAGTATAATTCGTTTCTCCAGTTCCACATGGAAAGAGTCCGACATGACAGAGAAAGGCATAAATGATATAATTGGCGAAAGTTTTATTAATGCGGGGAAGGACGCCAGTTCCACAGATCTGGTTATTGAAGTACTCAAATTGCGTTCTAAAGTACCGGTAACTAAAGTGCAACCGGAAAAATCCTCAATTAAAGGAAAAAACTCCAAAATCGCTTTAAAAGGGGAACGGAAAATTTCTAGAGGTTCAGACAAAGTGGTCTCCAGAATATATGAATGGAACAAACTAAAAGCTGGCAATGTTGTGGCAGGCCCTGCTGTTTTGGAGGGAAGTGATACAACTTATGTTGTATCGCAAGGGTGGCAGTTGACCATGGATGCTTACGGAAACGGTGCAATGGAAAGGAGTTAGATATGGGACGTAAAATTATTATTACTGAATATTTAGAAATGGACATAGATGAGAATCAATGGCATTGCAGTAGATGCGATAATAAGCTCATTGATGCCCAATCCAATTACAAAAAGGGTTGCCTTGTTTACAGTAGAGACCCACGGGAAATTCACAATCCTGTTTTTGAGGCAGAGTATAACTTTGCCCCAGACCCCGAATGGGTGCGCATTATCGAGTTCTATTGTCCAGAATGTGGCACTCAAATCGAGACCGAATACCTGCCGCTCGGACATCCGATCACCCATGATATTGAAATTGATGTTGACAGTCTGAAAGGAAGACTGGACAGCGGCGAAATGGCAATTGTTGATAAAAGACTAAAGGTGATAACATGAGAATGAACACTATTGATATTGATGTGGGCGGCACTTTCACCGATATGGTGCTGAACTACAACGGGAAAACGATTTTCAAAAAGACACCGACCACCCCCCATGACCTTTCGGCTTGTTTCCTAAACGTGATTGAAGAAGGCGGAAAAGAACTGGAAATGGCACCCGAAGAACTCTTGCCCGATGTGGGATTGGTGCGGTATTCTACCACTGTTGCCATGAATCGTCTAATCGAGCGGAAAGGGCCACGTTTAGGTTTGATCACAACCGAGGGACATGAGGATTCGATACTCATTGGCAAGGGTGCGCAATGGGTGGATGGTACTCGTGTTTCGGAAAGACGAAACCTTGCTCCACAAAATAAACCAGAACCGCTAATTACACGGGAACTGATTGTCGGTGTGAAGGAGCGGGTTGATTCTTTCGGACAGGTTGTCCGCCCTCTTGATGAGAAAGATGTGCGTCAAAAAGTGAGATATTTGGTAGATCTTGGGGTGCGCGGTTTTGTGGTCTCACTATTGTGGTCTCCGGCAAATCCTGAGCACGAACAAAGGATCAAGCAAATTATCCGGGATGAGTATAAGGAATACACCCTCGGATACATGCCAGTTGTGCTGGCCAGTGATGTGATTGGTCGCTCTGGAGAATATCAGCGTTCGATGACTGCTATTCTTGATGCTTATCTTTTCCGGGCCATGCAAATGGAACTTGCGGCGATGTGGGATCGTCTTCGAGATTACCAATATAAAGGGCCGTTTATGATGGTTCATAATTCCGGAGGTATGGCAGAAGTTTTCAAAACTGATGCTGTCCGCACCTACAGTGCTGGGCCGGTAGCCGCTTTGATTGGTTCCCAAAAGTTAGCTCAAGGGCTTGGTTATAAAAATGTTATTGCCTGCGATGTTGGTGGTACGAGTTTTGATATTGGTTTGGTAGTGGGGCAAAGTGTGCGCAACTATGATTTCCGCCCTATTTTGGATCGTTGGATGGTTGGTATTTCTATGCTGCAAACTATGTCTATCGGCGCCGGCGGCGGTTCGATTGCCTCAGTTAATAAATTGCTTGGTAACCGGGTCGAAGTCGGGCCACAAAGTGCCGGATCATATCCTGGGCCGGCCTGCTACGATCAAGGCGGTGAGGAGCCAACAGTAACAGATGCCGACCTAGTGTTGGGCTATATTGATGAAGATTATTATTTTGGTGGGAAAATGCTCCTGAATAAAGCAAAAGCTGAAGAGGTCATCAAAGTAAAAATTGCTGATCCCCTTGGAGTATCTGTAGAAGATGCTGCTATATTGATCCGTAAGATTGTGGACGGAAACATGGGCACCGCTATCCGTAAGGAAATACATTTGCGCGGCTATGACCCTAAGGATTTTGTTCTTTTTGCCATTGGCGGCGGTGGCCCAACGCATGTGGCAGGATATATGGGCGACATTCCATCCGCGGTAGTTTTCCCATACTCACCAGTTTTTTCAGCACATGGTTCTTCAGTGATGGACGTAATTCATATCTATGAGAATTCCCGACGCTATATGCTGATGGAACCCGGAACCCGGAACTTCAACACGAATTATGAAGATTTCAACAATGTAGTGGATTCACTCATTGAGCGAGCAAAAAAAGAACTTACCGGGGAAGGGATGCCTGTGGATGATGCAGTATTTCAATTAGAATTAGATATGCTTTATGGTGGGCAGGTACATCGGAAACGCTCTAATTCTCCCGTATTGGGTGTGAAATCAGAGACAGACATGGAGGCCATTTACAACGAGTTTGAACAAGAATTTAGTGAATCCTTTAGTCCGCTTGTATGTCATCCGGATGGTGGGGTTTATGTTGAGAGCTTTGTTCTCACAGCTTCCATTCCCGCAGAAGAGCCCCTTATTCCGAATTATCCTGTTGCTGGTCCGGACCCATCGGAAGCCCTGAAAACAAAACGTCCGTGCTATTGGGGCAACGGAGGGTTCGAGGAAAGCAATGTTTACGATCTTTTAAAACTCAAAGCGGGTAATAAAATCGCCGGGCCTTCTGTTTTGGAATCGGAGTATACTACATTAGTAGTACCACCAGATTTCGTCTGCAGTGTTGATGAACATTTGTTTGTCCAGATCGAACGAGCCTAACACCTAACAAGGAGAAATAAAAATGGCCATTCCTACAGCCGAAGAAAAATTAGCAATGATTAAAGTGGTTCCCCCAAATGAGGACGAACTGCGTTGCGTTGATACGC
Source organism: Candidatus Neomarinimicrobiota bacterium (assembly GCA_030743815.1). Classification (NCBI taxonomy): domain Bacteria; kingdom Pseudomonadati; phylum Fidelibacterota; species Fidelibacterota bacterium. Next base: position 24,799 of record JASLRT010000088.1, read on the forward strand.
TGGGACCAGGGGATTACGAGGTCGGTTTTGAGCGCACCAACAACATTTTAGATGAGGCGATGGAAATCTTTGTTCGCTCTTCGCGTAGCATGATGGGAATTGCGGGGGACTCCATGGTTGCTATTTTTACTGCCAATGGCGACTTGGCGAATGCCAGTTGCGGAACGTATCTACATGCCATCATTCAGCCTATACTGATCAAGTTTATTCTTAATTCGTACCAGGACAATCCAGGCATAAAAGAGGGTGATATTTGGTTTACCAATGATGCCCTATACGGGGGCATTCACAATCCGGACGAAGTAGTACTGATGCCGGTCTTTTATGAAGGAGAACTGATTGCCTGGACCGGAGCTGCTGTTCATACCACGGAAACAGGCGCAAGTGAACCTGGCGGAATGCCCATCAACGCAACATCTCGCTTTATGGAAGGCCTTAACTGTCCTCCAACAAAAATCGGGGAAAACTATGTAATTCGTGAAGATTTTGTAGAAACAATTAGTGCCTTTGGTATTCGGGCACCGCAAATGCTGGTAGTTGATTTGAAAGCCCGTGCAACTTCCACAGATCGTTCACGAAAACGAATCGTTGAACTTGCCGAGGAACGGGGGCGCGATTATGTGGTTGGCCTGTTCCGAAAAATGCTAATAGTGGCTGAAGAGGGTGCACGTAAGAGAATCAGCAGTTGGGCGGACGGGAAATACACTTGCGTTAATTTTGGAGACGGCGTTGGTTTTGAGGTTGGCTTGGTACGGAACAGTTATATGACTTTGGAAAAAAAAGGTGATTCGCTGACAATGGATTTTAGTGGTACATCTCCGGAAAATCCCTATTCCTACAATGCGCATGTACAAGCAGCAGTCGGACACGTTGCGAATTACGTTTATGAATATGTATTCCATGATCTGCCGATTAGCAGTGCTACTTTTTCGCCCATTGATTTTGTTTTTCCTCCCGGTAGTTGCCTCAATCCTGATGTGCGTGCAGCAACCAGTTGTTCTGTAATGATTGCCACTGGAATCATGAGTGGGGTGCATAATGTTTTTGGCAAGATGATGTTTAGTACAGACAACATGTGGAGGCAGGCTTCAGCTTCTCAGGGGAATGCTGGAAATGCAATGGTAGTCGCCGGACTTTCACAGTGGAACCTTCCTTTTGCAGATATGCTGGCATACTCCCTAAACAGTGAAGGGCAAGGAGGAAGACCGGAAATGGACGGTGTGAATGCTTTTGGTTTCCCTTGGTGTGTTTATGGACGCACACCAGATATCGAAGAAATGGAAAACGAATTCCCATTGTTTATCCCACTTTCCAATCACTGGAAAGATTCTTGCGGACATGGAAAATACCGAGGAGGAGTGGGAACTGTCCAGATCTGGGTGGCTCACCACGTACCATATTTATTCTTTATGGCTATCTCCGATAACAGTAAAATTCAAACCCCACAACCCTTATTTGGCGGATATGCACCCTGCACAGTTCCTGGTATTAGCATCTCTAATGCTGACCTTATGGAACAGTTGAAAGAAGGCAATGGTTTTAGTCTGGAGCTATTCCCAATGCTTAAAGAAAAAAGTATTGGTGGGGATTGGCAGAATGAATTTTTCGGACGCTCTACCCGCCCTGTTAATCAAAATGACGTGATCACCTTTGGTTTTGCCACTGGGGGTGCGGGTTATGGTGATCCATTAGAACGAGATCCAGAACTGGTAATCCAGGACATTAAAGATCAGATTATTTCGGACTGGTCAGCGCAGAATGTGTATAAAGCTCAATACAATCCGGAAACGATGAAACTGGATCAAGAAGGCACTGAAACCAATCGGCAGGAAGAGCGTCAAGCTAGAATTAAACAAGCGAAACCCTACGATGAATTTGAAACTGATTGGCTTTCACAAAAAATGGACGAGTCCCTTTTGAAATTCTATGGAACTTGGCCCGACGCTGAAATTATTGAGCCACCTTTTAGGCCCTAGAGTTTAATTCTCTTTAGCAGATTAGCGTAATAAGACCAAAATTGTTGTTATCGTTTCTGCTAGAGAAATCTTGTGTCTAGAGCTAAAAAAGACCGCCTCAAAGAAGGCAATCTTTTTATCCCTCTGATTTTTTCTTTCGGGGCTATCCTCGAAGATCTTCCTCTAAAAGAATTTTTAAGCGATCCGACAAAACTGTCAAACTCCCTTCGTAGAATTCAAAACTATTTTCAAGTTGATGGTGTTGTCTGTTATGGCGATACGATGTTCATAGCCGAATCCCTGGGGTCCAAAATAACAGATAATAAACCTCCTCTGGTAAAACAGCTGGATAAATTAACGGACAACTTTGTTGCTGCGTTATCGGAATTACCCAAGACAGAATATATAACGACTGCCACTGAAGTAACGAAAAGACTCAGAATACTGCTCCCCGATACAATCCTGTTGTGCCTGTTGCCGGGCCCGCTAACGCTTGCATCTCAATTGACTGGTAAGGAAACAAGTGAACTTTTAAATCAAGGGAATTTCATCAATCTTGTATCAAAAGCCACACTCTCTATGACTAAAGCTCTCGGTGACGCCGGTATTGATCTTATTATTTTCCAAGAGAAGACAATGCCATTATTAAATGAAAACACTATAAAAGTTTTGCATAGGAGCTATGCACCAGTGCTGAATACAGCTAATTTTTATCAAATTTCAACACTGCTTATGGTTGAACAGTTTCAGCCGAGGAATATGGGATACATTAGCAAAATTGTTAACGGTGTTGTTCTCTCACCCCGGTATATACCTGAGGCGACAGAAAATTTCAATAAGGTTTCAATTGCCCTTCCTATTCCTTTGCTTCAAGAAAGCCGTGAAAATATAGAACAGTATTTGACAGAGCATAACATTATGAGTTTGGTAAAATCATCCCGGCTTTTTTTACTAATTACGGATAGAGAGATCCCCAATAATGTTGATAGGGAGCAAATTATTAATGGAATTCAAACCATTAGAGATTTGCTGAAGAGCAAAACTATTTGAATCAGAACACCGAGATAAGTAATTATATTTTCGCACCAAAAACGGCTAATCACCTCCGTCATAAAAAGCGGATAAATAGATGACACAATACCGTAAGTACTGGAACAAGAAAATGGAGACTTTGCCGTTTCATAAGTATGAAGAAATACAATCAAAGGCCCTGTTGAGGGAACTGCAGTATATATGGGGAAACTCACGCTTCTATGATGAAAAGTTTAGTAATGCCGGCATTGAGCCGGGAGAGATCAAAGGGATTGAAGACCTGCATAAAATCCCCTTTACAGAGAAACAGGAACTGAGAGAAAGTCAAGCGACAACACGTCCCTTGGGAAAACATGCCGCTACAGAAATCGAAAATGTCATCCGGATCTATTCCACTAGCGGCACTACAGGAACACCTACATACATCGGGCTGACCAGACACGATAGGGGCGTTTGGCGGGAAACATCTAATAGGGCCATGTGGGCATGCGGCATGCGGCCTCATCACATTGTTCCACTTCCCATCGGAACGTTCTTTATTGCGGCCTCTTATGGCGAGGCGATTGAGAATCTTGGTGCCACCCTTGTTCCCGTGGGCGTCGGTGCTACCGACAGACTCATCGGGGCATTAAGGAATCTAAGCGCTAATTACCTGCTGGCTACAGCTTCTTTCCCTCTTTATCTCAGCAATTATTGCAAGGATAATGGGATAAATTCTCGGACACTCGGAATTGAAGGTTTCATGCTTGGTGGTGAACCCGGCGCAGGAATTCCGCATGTCCGCCGGCAGATCGAAGAGACTTTTGGGGCGGATGTCCGAGAAACTATGGGCAATGGGGATATGCTTGGCCTCATGTGGGCTGAGTGTGAATACAAAAATGGGATGCATTTCGTGGGCCAAGGATCGTGTCATACGGAAATTATTAAACCTGACACGGGAGAGGTGTTAAAGATTGATGAAGGTGTAGAAGGTGAGATGATTTATACGTCTCTTGACCGGGAATGCCAACCTCTCATTCGTTTTAGAACTCGGGACCATGTCGTGGTTACACAAACCTCCTGCGAATGTGGTCGGACAGGTTATTGTATAAAATGTATCGGTAGAACAGATGATATGCTCATCATTTCCGGGGTGAATGTATACCCCTCCGCTGTAAGGGATGTAATAGGTGGTTTGGCCCCCAGAGTCACCAGTGAGATTCAAATCCTTCTTCAAGAGTCGCCCCCGTCTGTTAAGCCACCGATGAAAATAAAGGTAGAGCACGGCGAATTCCCGGGTGATTTGAGTCAACTCAAAGCTGGCATAGAAGGACTGTTGCGAAAAAAACTTATTTTTAGCTCAAACGTCGAATTAGTACCTCCGGGTACATTACCTAAATTCGAGTATAAAGCAAAACTGGTCAAGAAGGCCTACGAGGACAAATGATTGTTAAAGGACATTAAAGATTAAAAAAACGAAATGAATGTCTGATGAAAAGATTATATATATTAATAGGATTTTCTTTACTGCAAGCCCAGTCGGAACCTGTTAATCGCGCTACTTTCCGGATTGATATTGCCGCAACAGATGAAGAAGTCGTTATTGATGGTGAACTTAGTGAAACAGTTTGGGAAAATGCTGCTACAGCAAAAAACTTTTTTAGAGTAACACCCATTGATACTGGCCTGGCTACTACGAAGACAGAAGTAAAACTGGCCTACAATGATGATCTCCTTTTTGTAGGGATTATCTGTTACGACAAGGTACTTGGTAAACGTCCTGTAGAATCACTGCGCCGAGATTTTAGTTTTCCAAAAAATGATAATTTCATCATTTTCATGGATACCTACAATGATCAAACCAACGGCTTTGCATTTGGGATCTCTGCCGCAGGAGCGCAATGGGATGGCATACAAGCAGATGGCGGTGATGTTTCACTGGATTGGGACTGCAAATGGTATTCCGCCGTAAAAAAACATGATGATCATTGGGTGGCAGAATTTGCAATTCCATTTCGCAGTATTCGCTACCAGGATGGAGTTGATGAATGGGGCATTAATTTCGGTCGTTTTTCATTGCTCCAAAATGAAAAGTCTGCCTGGGCACCTGTACCGCGACAATTCAAACATTCTACCCTGGCCTTCACTGGTACACTGCAATGGGATAAACCACCTCCGAAACTAGGAACCCGATTTTCAATAATTCCTTTTCTTTCCGGTCAAGGGTCAGAAGATATTGATGCAGGCACCCCAGCGGATAGCGATGTGGATAGCGGTCTAGATGCAAAGGTAACATTATCCACTTCATTAAATTTGGACCTGACCATTAATCCGGATTTTTCGCAGGTAGAAGTAGACCAACAGAGAACAAATCTGGATCGTTTTGAATTGTTCTTTCCCGAAAAACGGCAGTTTTTTCTGGAGAATAGTGATCTTTTCGCCAGCCTAGGTAGTGAGAATATTCGTCCTTTTTTCTCCCGGCGGATTGGGCTGGCTACTCCGGTTAAAGGTGGTGCTCGCCTAAGCGGTAAACTGGGATCAAATTACCGATTAGGGATCATGAGTATGCAAACCGATGCGAATGAGGAAACTCCCGCCAGTAACTTTACTGTAGCAACACTGCAGCGAAAGATACTTACACGTTCCAGTTTAAGCATATTCCTAGTAAATAAGGAATCTGACCTGCAAGAGAATACAAATGGCAGCGAAAATTCGTATAACCGGGTTGGCGGTATTGATTTTAACCTAGCCAGTGCGGACAACCTTTGGACGGGGAAAACTTTTTTTCACCAGGCAATATACAAAAATGCTGGAGATAATGCTTTCGCTGCAGCAACTTCAATCAAATATAATAACGGCATAATATCTGCCCATATTGGCTATTCTTTTGTCGGCGCAGATTTCCAAGCTGATGTAGGTTTTGTAAAGCGGACAGGGTTCCACCGTTTTGGACCACATTTAGAATACAAATTTTACCCCAATGAAGGAAAAATACTTAATCATGGACCAACATTTAAATTTGATAATGTATTGGATGAAGACTTCAAAACAATGGATCGAGAACTTGAATTAAAATACATAATAAATTTTTTAGACCGGAGCAAGTTGTCAGCAGAACTAGAACGCGGTTTTGTAAAATTACTTGAACCTTTTGACCCAACAAATACGGGTGGCGATACACTTGCTACCGGCAGTGCATACAACTGGAATGAATTTTCGCTTGATTATGAATCAGATGCTCGAAAAACGCTGAATTTCACTTCCAATATTCGGTACGGAGGTTACTATAACGGAAACAAGTTTTCTCTCAATAGTGAAATTATTTATCGAATACAACCGTACGTAAACCTATCCATATCTACAACTTATGACAAAATTAATCTGCCTAAGCCTTTTGAAAGTATGGCCTTTCTATTGATTGGGCCGCGGCTGGATCTAACCTTCACTAATAAATTATTCCTCACCACTTTTGTTCAATATAACGATCAAGCTGATAACGTTAATGTGAATTTGCGTTTTCAGTGGCGTTTTGCACCGGTATCCGATCTGTTTATTGTTTATACAAATAATGCTTACCCGGCTGATTTCCGCACCAAAGACAAAGCGCTGGTAGCCAAGATATCTTACTGGTTCAACTAAACTGTGCCTGAACTTCCCGAAGTTGAAACAGTAGTCTCATCCATCAAGGATCAACTTGTAGGACGGAAATTCATAAATATTAATGTGTACTGGCCTAAAGTAATGCACAACTTTTCAAAAAAAGATTTTTTAGATAACCTAATTCGAAGAAATATCACCAACGTTCACCGCAGAGGAAAATTTATTGTGCTTTCCTTTGATGAAGATATTCTTGCAATCCACTTACGAATGACTGGTAAGCTGTATTTTGCTAATGGTAAAACTGAAGGAAAACATATATCCACCAGCATGGAATTAGAGAATGGACAACAGTTAGTCTTTGAGGATACAAGGAAATTCGGTCGGTTTTATTATTACAGGTCAAAGGATTTTCTAGATAAAAAACTTGGTATTGAACCGCTTGGCGATTCTTTCACCGCTGAATGGCTAATAGCAAACCTGCACTGTAAAAAGCAAATGATAAAAGCCTTATTGTTAGATCAGCGTATCATTGCTGGACTAGGTAATATTTATGTGGATGAATGT
>JASLRT010000089.1 GCA_030743815.1 Candidatus Neomarinimicrobiota bacterium
TTCCACGCCGGTAATTAGACCAATCATGAATGTCCTCTTTGGCCGGCTGGGACAACTCCCCATTCTAGTCTGGATAGTTTTCTTCTCTATTCGCTGTTCCTTCGAAGATTCCACCCCACCCCTCTTTGAGAAGCTTTCGCCAAGGAAAACAGGCATCACCTTTCAAAACAGTCTTGAGGAAGAACCCCTCTTCAACAGCGTCAATTATCTCTATTTCAACGACGGCGGAGGTGTGGCGGTGGGGGACATCAACAACGACGGGCTCGCCGATATCTTTTTCACCGCAAACATGCGTTCTAATCGCCTCTATCTCAACAGAGGCGGCTTTCAATTCGACGACATCACGGAGAACGCTGGGGTAGGCGGCGGGACAGAAGGGTGGTCCACCGGCGCCACCATGGCTGATGTGAACGGGGATGGATTTCTCGACATCTACGTCTGTCAGTCGAATTACTTGGATAAGAAGGGGAGCAATCAACTGTTCATCAACAACGGCGATCTGACCTTCAGCGAGAAAGCTAAAAGATACGGACTCGATTTTATCGGACTGTCAAGGCAGGCGGCATTCTTCGATTACGATCTGGACGGTGACCTTGATACGTATCTACTCAATCATTCCGTTCACTCCAAGGGGACTTACGGTGACACCAGTCTGCGCAAGATTGAGGACTACGAGGCCGGCGACAAGCTTTTCAAGAATACCGAGGGACAATTCGTGGATGTCACCACCGCGGCGGGTGTCTATGAGAGCATTCTCGGTTACGGATTGGGTGTGGCGGTGGGCGATATCAACTGGGACGGCTACCCAGATATCTATATTTCCAACGACTTCCACGAGGACGACTATCTCTACTACAACAACGGAGATGGCACGTTCACAGAAGCACTCACCAGTTCCATGGGGCACACCAGCAGCGCCTCCATGGGTAACGACATGGCCGATTTCAACAACGACGGACTGCTGGATGTGGTGGTGCTGGACATGTTTCCTGAAAATGAAGAAATTCGTAAATCATCAATGTATGCCGATCCTTTTGACATTTATAACGTGAAAATGCGCTTCGGTTATAATCACCAGTTGCGCAGGAATACGCTACAGTTGAACCGCGGACCCGCCACTGACGAGTCCACTGCATTGAAAGTGACAACTCATCTGTTTAGCGAAATTGGACAGTTAGCAGGAATCCACGCCACCGACTGGAGCTGGGCGCCCCTGTTTGTTGATCTGGATAACGACGGACAGAAAGATCTTTTCATCAGCAACGGCATCTACCGTCGCCTCAATGATATGGATTATCTCGCTTTTATCAAGGAGAATGAGGCCAGTATGCGGTTGACCGGCCGGCTCGATCAGGAGACACCTGAACCGATAGGAAAGAAAGACCTTGAGGAAATTCTGCAACATTTGCCCACTGTTCCTGAGGCTAACTACGCTTTCCATTCTCAGGAAGACCTCACTTTCGTCAATCGAGCTTCTGAGTGGGGACTGGATGATCCCGGTTTTTCCAGCGGCGCGGCCTATGCCGATTTTGACAATGACGGCGATATGGATCTAGTGGTGAATAATATCAATGCTCGTGCCGGCATCTACAAGAATCTCCTTTATGAAAGCACAGGAGACGCTGAAAACAGTCCAAACTATTTGAAGGTAAGATTAACCGGGCATGACGGGAACAGGTTCGGCGTTAGTGCCAAAGTGATTCTTCGCTCCGGGAAACAGATCTTTTTTCAAGAACTGATGCCGACAAGGGGTTTTCAGTCCTCCGTGGAGCCGGTGCTCAATTTCGGTTTGGGTAAGATTGAGAGTCTCGATTCTCTGCAAGTAATCTGGCCCACAGGCGAGTACCAGATAGTAACAAATCTTCCAACCAATCAAACCATCACTCTCAAGCAGACTGACGCCACAGCCACTTACAGTTATCAATCTCATAAGCGTGTTAAGCCGATCTTCCAGAATGTCACCGGCCAGGTGAACCTTGACTATTCACATCTGGAAAACAGGTTCATCGAATTCAACCGGGAGCCGTTCATCCCTCATTTTGTCTCCACGGACGGGCCGGCCTTCGCCGCGGCGGATGTGAACGGTGACGGCTTAGACGATCTCTATCTTGGCGGAGCCAAACATCAGCCGGG
>JASLRT010000090.1 GCA_030743815.1 Candidatus Neomarinimicrobiota bacterium
CATTCTTTCTTTGGTAACAGAATCGTCAGAGGCAAGAATGCGGCCTAGGTTCAGTCGTGAACACACCTCCTGCCCGCTCGCCAGAGAACCATTGACACCTCACCTTTCCCTCCCTATCTTTGGATGTGAAGACGTCCATACGAATCGCCGCCATCACACTGATACTCTGTTCCGCCGCCTCGGCACAGTTTTACTTCGGCCGCAATAAGATCCAGTACCACCCCTTCGACTGGCACGTCCTTACCACACCCCATTTCGAGATCTACTACTATAAGGAAGAAGAGGAACTGGCATCTGCCGGCGCCTTCTTCGCCGAGGAAGCGTTCAGCGAAATGGAGAAGAAATTCAATTTTACCCTCATCAAAAAGGTACCCCTCATCTTTTACAGCTCGCACCTCCACTTCCAGCAGACTAATACTCTTCCGTATCTGATTCCCGAAGGGGTCGGCGGATTCTTCGAATTCATCAAGGGGCGTGTGGTGATCCCCTATATGGGGTCAACCTTCCAATTTAAACGGGTCATTCGTCACGAGCTGGTGCACGTATTTATGCATAACAAGATCGGCCAGATTCTCAGGATGCATAACATCCAGACCTACCGCGTACCCCCCCTCTGGTTCACCGAAGGGTTAGCCGAGTTCTGGGCCAACCAGTGGGATTCTAAGACAGAGATGGTCATCAGGGACGCCTTCATCAACGATTACCTTGTCCCCCTCGACCGGCTCGACTTATCCAGTTCCGGTTTCCTCCTCTACAAGGAAGGTCAGTCATTCTTGCGTTTTATCGACGAATCTTACGGCCCCGAAAAGATCCTTCATATCATGGAGAACATCTGGCGCGACGGCAATTTCTACACGGTCATGGAATCGGTACTTGAAAAGGACTTTCAGGAAATCAGCGATGAGTGGCGCTATTTCTACAAGAAAGAGATCTATCCTCTGCTTGAATCGAGCGACACGCCGGGGAAGCAGTCGCAGCAGATTACTGATGTCGGCATCAATTCCGCACCCGTTTACTACCACGGCGAGAGCGATAGGGTACTCTACCTCTCTAACCGCACCGGCTATTCGGAAATTGTGCTTCAGTCGCTCTATCCCCACGAATCAGACGCCGATGCAGAAGTGTTGATAGAAGGCGAACGGACAGCCGGTCTGGAATCCCTCCATCTGCTGCAGACCGATATGGATGTAAGCGGCATGGGTATCCTGATCTTCTCGTCCAAATCCGGAGCAACCGATGTGCTCAATTTCTTCCATATCGATTCCGCGAAGACTGTCGCCACCTTCCGCCACCCGGATCTCATTTCAATCATTTCACCCAAATGGTCACAGGATGAATCGAAGGTAGTCTTTACTGGTGTCGACTGGCGCGGTTACGAGGATCTTTACCTTCTCGACCGACAGACCATGGAGCTCACCCGCCTGACGGACGATTTCTACGGAGACCGGACGCCCTCTTTTTCGCCTGACGGCCGCACAGTCGCTTTTAGTTCAGATCGTGGACAACACGGCGCCGATGGGTTCTTCAACATATTTGCCTACGATCTGGAGAAAGGCAGCATCATCCGCCTCACCGACGGCCCGTACAACGATCTCTCTCCCGACTGGTCCCGCGCCGACCGCCCAAGCATCCTCTTCTCATCAGACCGTGACGGCGTTTACAATCTATGGCTTCTGCGAGACACCGGTACGGCGGAAAGCCCCTTTCCTCTTCAGCAATCGACTCTCGTTCCGCTGACACATTTCACCACCGGCGCCTTCGATCCGCGCTGGGCCGGCGAGAATGACCAGGATGTCGTCTTCAGCGCCTTCGAAAAATTCAGGTTCCAGATTCAGCTGCTGCAAAACGCCACTACCCTGGCTGAAGACGGGCAGGAGGCCGCTGCCATCCAGACACCGGTTTCGCCCCCCTGGCACAGAGAACAACTAACCGCCGAAACTAAACGGAGCGCGCTACCCTACAGGAAAAGATTCACCTTCGACATCGCCCAGACAGCTATTGCCTACGATCCCATTTTCGGTTTCATCGGCGGCGCCCAGGTGACTGTCTCCGATCTCCTCGGCAACGACTACTACCACTTCCTCCTCTTCAATTCCGCCCAGTCGTCCTCCGAGTTTTCCAACCGGTTTAACCTAGCCGTCACAAAAGTCGATATCTCGCGCCGGATCAACATCAGCTACGGACTGTTTCATTTCGCCAACGACTACTTCACCTATTCCAGCGGATTCTTTTTTGAACAGCGCTACGGGGGCCAGTTTGCCCTCAGCTATCCCTTCTCAGTCTTCAAGCGGATGGAGGTCACATCGAGCCTGTGGCAAACTTCACGTGACTACTACGGCGCCTCCGATACATTTGATGCACTCCTCGTCTCCAACTCAGCCTCATACGTTTTCGATAACTCCATCTGGGGACCGGTCGGCCCTATAGACGGCACCAGCCTTCGCTTCACCGTCGGTCAGACTATCGATTTCTCCCGCTCCCGCATCTACTACACCGGTCTCCTGGCAGACTACAGAAAATACTTCCGGACATCACTGCAGACGCTCTACGCCTTGCGCGTCATGACATGGCTCAACGAAGGAGAAGACCTGTTCCGCTTTTTCATCGGCGGCAGTTGGGGCATCCGGGGGTACGAGCGGACGGCGGTTTCTGGCAAGAGCTTTCTTATGATCAATAATGAATTCCGTTTTCCGTTTGCCAGTCAGTTGGTGCTCCGTTTCCCATCCGTCGATTTCGGTCTGGCGCCACTGCGAGGAGCCCTCTTCTTCGATCTGGGTAACGCCTGGAACGACAGCTTTGACGGTCTGCTGGGCAGCTTCGGCATCGGCCTTAGAGGCAACTTCCTACGCGTCATGGTGCTGCGTCTCGACGTCGGCAAGACAACCGATTTTCATTCCGTCTCAAAGGGACTCTTTACTCAATTCTTTTTCGGCTGGAACTACTGATGAAGACGTCGCACGGTCATATCCTGTCGAACATCGCTATTCTTTCTGTTACAGCGGCAGTCATCTCATGCGCCGGGCGGATTTCACTTGACACTGAGGCCAGCGAAGCAGTCGATTGGATGACAGAAGGAAAGGATTTCTCCCGTCTCTATCATGTTCCCGGTGCCAATCTCACACCGCCCCTCACTCTGGTCTGGAAGGAGAAGTTCATAGCGGGCATATCCAGCTCGCCTCTCCTGGCGGGCGACCGTCTCTTCCTGCCACTCCTGAACGGAGAGTTAGTGGTCCTCAGCGTGAAAACAGGCAAGAAGGTGGCTCGCAAGAAACTGTCCCGCGGCCCCATCTTCGGCCTCACCCTGGCGGACTCCACCATATACTTCGGCGTCGGTCAAAGGAAGACGACGTTCAAGGCATACGACATCCGCAAGGGGCACTACGACTGGCAGCTGGAATTGGGTCCTATCGAATCGGCACCAGTAGTGAACGGCCGGCATCTCTATGTCGTCAGCCGGTCGCGCCAGCTCTACTGTCTTAACCGAAAGGATGGATCTGTTCTGTGGCAGAGCACAGATGGATCCACCGTCCGCGATGCACCAATTGCCATAAGCGGTAACCTCGTATATCTCGATCAGGATGGTAATCTCATTGCGAGCCGGATGGAGACGGGTGCACTGAACTGGACTGTCACCCTGCCGCCCGATGGGCGCGGCTCGCCCCAGAAGAGTGACACCTCCCCAGCCGCCACAGCGAAGCAGATCTTTGTCACTACCCTTTCCGGACAGCTACTGGCTTACGACGCCGGCGGCGGTGCTCTCCAGTGGCGCTACGACTGCGGTTCACCCATTTATACACCACCTTCTTGTGACGGTTCACTGGTGTTCGCGGCGGCGTCATCAGGAACGGTCTTCTGCTTGAATGCTGAAACAGGCACACTGGTTTGGAGCTACGACGTGGGCAGTGTTATCAGCACCGCTCCGGTCATCGCCGGGACTCGCCTCGTAGTCACCGCCAACAGGGGTGATATCATTCTGCTGAACAGTCGCTCAGGCGTAGAGCTGTGGTCAGACAGACTCCAGGGACGCATTGCCGCGGCACCGGTCATCGGCGGATCTCACATGGTGGTGGCTGACGATAAGAAGACAATCTATCTCTATACCGCCACCGGCGAAGAAAGTAACCAATGAGTAAGAGAAAACATCTGACCCTGGTCACTCTCGCTTCGATATGTTGTTTACTGTGGCCGGCATCATTGACCGCATCTCAACCTGAACAATCAAATGGTAAAGCGTCTCTCAATGCCGCTCAACAGGATTCAGTTAGTGAGGCGGATGCCAGGCAACACAGATTGAGGGTCGTATCAGGAATTTCATTGGCGGTTGCCGTGGCAGCCAACCTTGCCGGGCAGGATTTTATTCAGCAGTCCGATAGTCAATATGAACGCTACCTCAATGCGGGAAACCCGGCCGATATGAATCGCTATTTCAATCGCAGTACCGCACTGGACAAAAACGCCGGCTACAGCTTCGTCCTCTTTGAAGCAGCTCTTACGACATCTATCTTCACCTTCTTCTTCTCCCTTGCCCAGCCGTGAGATCGTCACCACTTCTTCTGGTAGTTTCTTCGCTGCTTATCACCTCCTGCTCGGAAAGGGAACGCCTTAATCCCCTCGATCCGCTCAATCCGGCGACGGAAGGTAAACCTCCCGCCATCACACTGTCGTCCGATGAGCATTCCATTTTCCTCAGCTGGAGCGGCATCGATCTTGACGGAATTAAGCAGTTCAATATTTGGCGCAAAGACGGTTCTGATCCCACTGACTCCGTCTTGATTAAGGTGGCGCCGAAAATGGCGGAGTTTATCGACACAGCACCAGACTACGATGTTGAATTGAACTACCGCCTATCTGTGGAAACGGACGGTTGGGAGAGTCCCCTCTCTGATCCAGAGTCCATCACGCCCGGCCCCTTCAACTACTGGATCTCCGATTACTGGGGTACTTCTGTCACCCGCCTCTCTTATGATGGCGGCCACCAGCTATACCAGAGCTTCGACTACTTTCCCGTGGCGCTGCAGTACGACCCAGTCCGTTCCCGTGTCTGGGTGGCCAGTCACTATCCTCACCGCTTGGTAAGGCTCAATGACACAGGCGAGGCAGAGTTTGAAATCGAACTAGATGCGCCACCGCTGGATATGACAATCAACTCGACCACAGGTGATATTTATCTGATCCTGGCCAACACGTCCGCACTTCAACATTTCGAATCCAATGGAACCGCAAACGAACCTGTAATTATTCCTTTCGTACTCGGTAACGGAGCACAGATCGCTATGATCAGGCAGACAGGAACCCTCTGGATCACTGAACCCGATTCTTCCGCTGTGCTGAAAATCGATGTAACCGATCCCGACAATTTTACGCTGTTCAACGATCTTCAGAATCCTCGTGTGATTGCAGCCCTGCAGGAAAAACGGACGGTATGGATAGCAACGGATTCCGGCCTTATTTCAGTTGTTGATGATGACACTTTCATGACGTACCTCTCTGGCTACTATATCGTTGACCTGGATATCAATGAAGCTGAGGAGTCGGTCTGGGTAGTGGCGTACCATTCAGACTCTCACAGTTGGACGGTAATCAAGATGTACGAAAGTACAGGTGAATGGAAATCAGAGACCGTCACAACGCCGTTCACTGACTACATTTCAAAGATAGCGGTCAATCCTGGGCTGGAGCACCCAGGTCTTTTGCTCTATGACGAATTGAATCGGGAAGTTGTGAGGGTTAGTCCCGCAGGCGACGAGCTTGGCCGCTACGGCAGTTTCACATTCCGGCTCAATATAGCTGTAGAACAGTGATTATTGGTACCACGGCAGTCACCGTTAATTATCAACATTATTTCCACATTTAAAGAACCAATCATTAGTACGCTTGAACTCTGAAACCGTTAAACTAATTTATCAAACACTGTAAAGTGGTTTACAGAGTTACTTTAAAACATCTAAACTTATACTTTAATTAACTACCGTATTCTCAATTTTTCTTCTGTGATTGATGGTTCTAAAAGTATAACTTAAGGCATGAAAAGATTATACATTAAATAACTTGACACGTATTTAATTAAAGCAGTATTTTAAGGAGAGGCCCTAAAAAGCCTCTCCCGCGAGGTAGGGGTAGATCTTCAAAATGCTCCGAGGTCATTTACGAAGTCTACCCCTATTTTATTTACCGATCCCAAGTACACTGTCACTCAACAGATACCGCGCCATTTCCTTAGCCTCCATCTCAGGGCTGTTGGAAAGCGTCTCACTCTCCATTGCCGTCTTGAGTGATGTCAGATAGTCTATGGTAACGCTGGAAACGAGGTGTTCATCTTCCTCGTCGTGCGCCAGATTGTTCACCGCTTTTCTTATCAGATAGTTCGCGCTGCCCGGCTGATTTGCCTTCAGCTTGAGCAAGGCACCTGTCAGTTGAATAAATCCTCTGACCCATTCCCTGTTTCTGCCTCTCCCTTTTTTCCAGATGTCTTCCCAGGCCGTGTGCGCCTTCAGTAATTCCCCCTTCCTGAGAAATTTGACCCCTTTTCTGAACTTCTTCAGCTCCGTTGACGTCATGGTGTTCTGGGGTGTTTGTAAACCCCATCCTTGCGGTAGTAATCGAATAGCTCACCATCGAACGGCTCAAAGCGCAAATGTTGCCTCCCCTCAACAGGAAAAGCTGCCTTAAAAGATTCCTTTTCGTTTTTCTTCAGAAAGAAAATAATCGAAATTTCGCGCCTCTTACCGGGCCCATCCTCAGCCTCATAAACGGTCTCAGACCACTCCCATAAGAAATGATCCTCATGAGCCCATTCTAGAATAAGGTTGATCAATACGGTTTGACTCTCCCATAGTGTAATTTTGGCCGCGAAGGTATATCCGCGTCTGGCCAGTTCTGTTCCTGTTACTGATCGCAAAATCATACTTTCCAGCAATAAAAAAGGGGATCGTGAAATCCCCCTCCCATCAAACTCAGCGCATCGACCGCGAATCTTAGTCTTTTTCCTTCTTCTTAGGCACCCGCTCATTAAGATCAGCGACATCGGTCTCAGCTGTTGTCAGCCTCTGATCTATATCACCGATCTGTCTGTTTGCGAGTCGCTTAAATGAGTTAAACTTATTTTCTACTTCCTCAATGTTTTTATCTACTTCTGTGAATTTACCTTCAGTGTCACGGCTGAAATTTTCCAAGTTTAGTTGAACTGTCTCAATTTTGCGCGACAGCGAATCGGTAACATGGTGAATAAGCTGAGTGTTGGCGATAATGTCTTTCTGTGCTTTTCTCAGGTGCTTCCCACGCCCGATGAATTGTAAATTGAGAGTCTTCAAGTCTTCGCGGAATTCCTGATTGACTTCATCCACATGCTTCAGTTGTTGCTGTCCCATCTCATCCATTCGGGCGAACATGGAATCAGAGGTAGTCTTGAAATAGACCCCTGCCGCTATCCACGCAATGATTATCAGAATCAGTAACTTATCTCTGTTTTCCATCTGTACTCCCTCTATTTTTTCTCCATTTCTTCCAGACGCTTTTCCCATGCACTCATCTCATGCTGATCCTCATCCTTGGCCTCGCTGACTTCCTCTTCTTCTTTTTCTTCTTCATCTTCGCCCGATTTTATCTTCTCCAACAACTCCTCCCGCTTTACTCCGATCTCTTTGAGCTGCTCCATCAATGAATTAACCTCATCATTGAATTCATTGACTGTCGCCTCAAGGCGCGAAATCAACTCTTCCATAAGAGTTACACCATAAGATTCGTTAATTCCATCGAGAAGATCATCAAGCTTCTCAGCGAGGTAGTTCTTCCTTTTGTCTGAATCAGTCAGGTCGACTGCCATATCTTTGTCCTTAATTGATTCTTTGCTTTAGAATATCTCGTGTCTGATTCTTTAGTAAAGACGAGCATTAATTTAATCTGCTTGCACTATTTTCAGAAATAAAATGCATTCTCTTGTTCAACGCTAAATTATACGTATAGGTTAGGGACATACAGTTACAAGATCAACCCTAAACTTACTCCATCCGATTCTGAGAAGATGACGGATCTGAAAAGAGAGTATCGCGCATCAATTCTTCATGAATAACAGGAAATTGATCTGTCATCTGGACAAACCTCGGCCGGGTTAAGGATATCATGATATTATGCCTGTTACCCTTGAAGGTTACCTCGCGTGTCAGGTGTACATAATTCTCTTGCCGTGCTGATGGAGGAAAAAACCACAGACGAACCTGATTTTCCATCGTCCTCTGCAATTCATCTTCCGGGGTGTTGAACGAAGTAGTTAGATATACTCGTGAATCTATGACGCGACCCGTGGGCGCCACAATCCAATCCATGCGTCCCTCTGCCCTGTAATCCTGGTACCTCTCCATAACATCAAGAATTGCACGTTCCATCAACTCGTCTTGCGCCAGCACAACTTTACTCATCTCGATTAGCGACCAGTCACGTACATCCCTGTCCCTGTAAAACACCACTTGGTGTTCAGCATCAAGGACAGCATCGTGCCGGGCATCATCCCGCTCCAGACTGTAGTCAGTCAGCAACTCTCGTCGCTCCTTTTTTTCTCCGGTCACCCTCTTCTTTCTGATAGATGCTAACCGCTTCAGCCTTTTCTCTTCATAGGCCCGGATCTCATTGTCATCGGCCGGATTCTGTCGGGCAGGATTCCACAGCTTGATACCTCCGCGGGCGAACTCGCTGCTGATGGGATTGAAAATGGCACGCTGAAAACGGAGACTCAGATCATTACTGGCATCCTGAGCAACCAGCTCTCCGGCGCTGAGACCCATCTGTGACGCGCGGCGAAAAGTCCGCACTTCCGAATAAACAATCACATCGATTCGGTCTTCAATGGTGACAAAAACGACGTACTCTATCGGCTGGAAAAGACGCTTTATGGTTCTCACTTTTGTCAGAAAATGACCATCTACCGGATCAATATTATCTATTTCGTAGCCAAGACCGGTGATGGCTCGCTGGCACTGGGTTAGCGCCTCCTCACGGGGGATATCGTAGTTGTAGGTTCTCACCATGGCCGGAGGGCGATAACATGCAGAAATCCGCAAACTGTTGGCGAGAATAAGAACTACACAGGAGAATCGTACCGAGGAGGATTGACTGAGTTTCTTGTCAGTACTCCTCAAGTAGATTCTCTTCAGGGATTTCTGGCGTTTCGGGTTCAACTGTCCCATAAAAAGTTGGGTGATAATAGTAGAGTCTCAGTACGGACGGGACATCATCGAAAACAGGAACATCCTCAGGATCGTATGGCGCCACCGCATCCAGAAGCAGCTCGATGTGAACGGTATCGACTTTCCAAGATGTTCGAAAATAGGCACGCGAAATTTTTGGAAAATCTGAGAAGAGATACTCCTGTCCGATCCCCATATCGTTCTGACTTGTCCTTTTTGGATGACCATAACGCTTTGTTAATAAACCTTCCACACGATGAAAATCTTCAATGTAATCATCTGTCAATTTCGCTTCTGTGTCATAGTCAATCCGGACTTTCCAGAATCCCTTGTCTGAAAATGAATAGACATAGGTCACAGTATCCTGCCCGAGAGTTCCCGAAACTGTAACAGAGTTGTCGTCGCTGGTAGCAGCGGTGTCGCCGTCGGTACTCCCCTCAAACTGATCTTTGGCCATACCCCATAGGTAGTTCTTGTATCCGGCGGTAAGAGCCGTTTCTGATTCGACAGGTACGGCGGCTTCTGGCGCTAAAGTGTCTTCATCAGCTTCTTCAAATTCCAGGTCTTCTTCCGTCTCTTCTTCCGCCAGTGTGTCAGCTTCCACCGCTTCATCAGGTTCACCGACTGTTTGATCTACATCCGCTTCCTGCGCCAGAACGGCACCGCAAAACAGTAAAATGAAAAGTATCACTGACTGTTTCATGATAAAAACTCCTTTTTCATTTAATAGAAGAGATTGTACTGGAACATGTTAATTGTCTCAAAACTATATTCATTTTACCGAGACTTCTTCTTCATCGCCGCCGCCCATAAGCGTCGGAAGATAATTCATCAGATAATAGACAACCGCTGTCACGATTACGGCCTGAAGTAACATCCCTGCACCGACACACATGCCGATGACCGCTACCATCCATACAGGCGCTAGCGACTGGAGAAGATCATTCCAGTTTCCAACTTTCTGAAACTGACTGTATGATATCATGGCAATTGCCACAAAAAGGGAGCCTACAATCAGACCGGAATCAAGTTTATCGGAAATAATGGTCATGGTAGCTGCAATAATCGATATCAGGGAGTAGATGCCGATTCTCTCTTTGGCAACGAC
Organism: Candidatus Neomarinimicrobiota bacterium; assembly: GCA_030743815.1. Lineage (NCBI taxonomy): Bacteria > Pseudomonadati > Fidelibacterota > Fidelibacterota bacterium. Next base: position 10,288 of record JASLRT010000090.1, read on the forward strand.
CGACTTTGGGCCGAAGAACAGCAGCACGACGATGGCCGCCGCGATGAGGATTTTTATGGCGAAACCGATTGCGCTAAACACGTGAAACAGATACCTCGGCTATTGTGGGTGATAACTTCCTTTAATCCCGAAAATAATACACATTGCCTGATGGATTGTCAATGGAATTCTCTCTGCACTGTATTTTAGAGAAAAACGGCGATTCAGCGTATGATTGTACCGACACGGCTGAATCTGGGACCCCCTCCTTTGAAGTCCCAGGACATATAGACGAAGAGAGCTTCCCCAAGAATCAGATCATGCGGGACGAATCCCCAATAGCGGGAATCGGCACTGTCGTCGCGGTTATCTCCCATCATCCAGTAGTAGTTCTGCTTCACGGTGTAGCTGCCGAGCTCACTCAGCGGTCTACCGTCGATAGTAAGATACTTGCTAGCTTCATTAGTAAAGTGAAAGTTCCACACATTGAGGAATTCCCCATTCTGATTGACATTTGAATAGTATCTTCCGTAAAGCCGTTCCACCTTACGTGATCCGTACGGTTTGCGCGAAAACATGCTGAAAATCTTGCTACCCAATCCGGACATGTAGCGTCGTGCCACATCGTTAGGATCGCGCATCGTAAACCTGTAGCGCCTGTCCAGACCTTCACCCTCAACCGTCACTTCGTGTCCATCCATGATCATAATAGGCAGGAGATAGTCCCAGTTGGTCTCTTCATCAATGTTTATTATGTCGCCACCTTTCGGCATAGTGATGGGACCGAGATTGTCCCGGTTTGATTCACCGCGCATAAAGATCCCCGGCTGTCTGAAATCTGGTGACAGAACATTTCTATCTACAAACTTGCCGTTTTGCGGAAGTTCAAATTCTTCTCCATCAATCCAGACACTCTTCTCACGTACCTCGATAGTCTGTCCCGGCTCGGCAATGCACCGCTTGACGTATTTCTGGAAATCGTCACGGGGATACTTGAAAATGACAACATCACCTCGCCTCGGCTGTCTGAACTCCGGGAACCGTGTCCACGGCACATAAGCACCAATTTCTGTGTAAGGAATTCCGATCCAGTCCGGCGTCCTCATACCGTAGACAAATTTATTGCCGATAAGGAAATCACCCGTCATGATGGTATTCTCCATAGAGCCGGTAGGAACGATATAGGCTTCGATGACGGTGGCTCGCAGAGAAAGGGCAATCAGAATAATTATGAAGAGAGACTTGATCTCCCTCACTATCTTTGTAACCGTTGATTCCTTCATTATCATTTTAACAATTTAAGGGTATCGCTGCTAAGGCGCCAAGAAGCAAAGCGGAAGATTATCCTCGTTTGAAATGGCAGGGGCAGATACTCTAGCGGTCCCTCTATTCCGGCAGAAACCTTCCGCCTAAGCAACAGCACAGGCAGGCGACTTCATCACTTGAGACTCAACAGAACAGATTGCTTCGCTCCCCTCCCCGGCGATTTCTCATCACATCTAGTTGAGACAATCCTCATAATGCCGCACGGATGGACGCCCCTTGCCGAATCGTACGGTCATCATATCAAAACGGCTCTCTTCAATGTTATCATTTTCAGAGATGAATACCTCCATGGCGTTGGCCAGTTTCTCAATCTTGGTTTCATCTACCTGATCTTCGGGTCGGCCCAGCTTCTCCTGAGATGCTGTCTTCACTTCTACGAATACAATCATTTCTCTGTTCCGGGCAACGATATCGATTTCTCCATGCGGTGCTGCGTTAAAATTCATCTCAATAATGTCATACCCCTTGCGCACCAGATGCTGGGCAGCCAAACGCTCTCCCCACTGACCCAGTCTGCGATTCTTCTTCAAATCACTCAACCTCGGCATGTGATCCTTCACGGGGCGGAACGATTTTCTGTGAACTGAACACGCGAGGTACTCTCTCAATTGCTGCAGATGTTGTCTGGTGCCGTACCCTTTGTGCTGGGCAAAGCCATACTCGGGAAAGATGATATCATAGTTCCGCATCATTCGGTCTCTCGTCACCTTCGCGATAATGGATGCCGCACTTATAATATGAACTTTTTCATCCCCATCAATGATCCCCCGATTCTTCACCACTTGATCCGGAAGAGCATAGCCGTCGATGAGTGCTTCATGAGGCGCTGGCGAAAGTTGTCCCAAAGCGATGCGCATGGCCCGTCGTGTTGAATCCAGTATATTCTCACGGTCAATCTCATCCTCATGGATGATCCCGATACCGACGGCAACAGACTTATCCATTATTTCATTGTGTAGCCTTTCCCTCTTCTTCTCGGCGACCTTCTTGGAATCCCGTACGCCATCGATGGTGAGTCCATTTGGAAGGATGACCGCTGCCGCCACCACGGGGCCGGCGAGAGGCCCGCGACCGGCTTCGTCAACACCTGCTATCAATTTGGATCCAATCACGTCAGCTCAATTAAATTGAGGCGCTTCTATAAAGTTACGAATCTGGCAGATTTGGTAGAATCTGTCAGGTCTGAACCGGGGGAATATTAATTGCAGCAGCAATCATCTACGATCGTGATCGATTCGGCCGTCAGGCCGGAGGCAACCTCCCACCGCATACAGGCGTCAACCTCGATGCCTTCAACTGTGGCAAAACTGGCAAAGTCCTCCTCGGTTACCAGCCGAAAATAGTATTTCAGTTTGCTGCCGCAGTCCGCACACTCAGCATCTTCATCGCAACCGAGAATAAAGAAACCGAGGACGAGACAAATCACACTTACTGTCTTATGAAACTTCTTCATATCTCAACCCTGCTCCTCTTTTTGTTTTTTGGGGTAGTGTCAGTTTAATTCCGTGATGAATGAAAATCAATGAAAACGGCGATTATAGGTATTCAGGTTTTCAGAGGTACAATTTGCAACGGCCCAAATAGAGGTTAGAAGGAAATCTGGAAGGCGCTCTCAAGAAGAACTAAAACGCCATCTCCAGTGAGAACAACTGCACAAAACCGAGCCTGTCGTTATCAACCAGGGCAAAGTCAAGGTTAAGGCGCCGCTTATCCACATTGAAGGCAACTCCCAGTCCATAGGAGAGTTTTGGTGCATCGTATTTGTTGAAATAGCCGAGCCGGGCTGAGAGGATATTATTCCACTCATATTCCATGCCAAAATTACTTTGCGCTCCCACATCGTTGAACTCATTGTACTGTCCTAGCACCGTAAGACGATGTGTTTCGTGCTGTGCGATCTGGCTGGTACCTCCTATCACATCCACAGCCACGCCCACCTGGAAGCGCCACGGAAGGGGCCAAGGTTCCGTCTTCAATTCAGCTCCCCGTTCAATAGTGAAAGCTTCTGTTTCCAGCGGAAATTTCAGATCGTCACCTCCCAGTTTCATATCTGTACCGAAGTTCGAAATACTCATACCGAGTTTCATTCCCAGTACACCCGTTTCCAGAACGGACCCGATATCGAACGCTACCGCCTGTGCACTTTCATTCCAGACATCTTCCCGCACATACTTGATCGTTCCGCCCAGCATAAGCCATCCTGTCATGTAGCGTGCAAAGCTGAAACCGAATGCATAGTTGCGCACGTGGAACAGGGCACCCGTCCCTTCAGGCTGAGAGACGGTAGTCTGTTCAATCTCGCCCGAATCGAGTATGATGGCACTTACCCCTACAGCACCATTCCGCGGCAGCGGCATGACTATACCAAAAAAGGAATGTCTGATCCCGAAATAAAGGTCAGAATAAGTCAGCGCCATGGAAGTCTGTTTCAGAGCGGCGATGCCGGCGGGATTCCAGTGTAGTGAAGCAACATCACCATAGAGACCGGCGTGACTGCCCGCGAGGGCCGCGGTGCGGGCGTCAACCGGAAACTTGAGGAACTGGGCGGCAGATGTTCCCGCTTTGGAAAACTCCTGTCCCCACATAACAGTACCCAGCATTAGGATCATTACTGTTATTCTCTTAAGTATGTTCCGAATTGTCATATGGCTACGGCGGTGTGATAGTGAACTTCCTCTGAGTAACGATTCTGCCGAAATAGGCGGAATCGACAACAGCCACCATGTTCAGTGTGATTGGATCGCCTCCGGCCGGAAAAAGGTCCGTATAGTAATAATCGGTCGCTTCGCCGTCAGAGTCGGTAACCAGATATGCGTGTGATTCGGCGGTGGGTTCAGGCCCCGTTTTGAAAGTACCGGCAAGTCCCCCACCAATAGGCGGTTCGCCGTTGCTCAGATCGACATTGATACCCGCAAGGGGCTGTTGATTTTTATCATAAACCCGTGCCCTTACCAGCGTACTGTCCGGGTGCGTTCCGTGATCACCTGACGACAACGTGTCGCCTGTCTTCCAGCTACCTTCTTCCGGATCGGAAAAATCGAGTAATAGATAGTAGGCGTGACCTACTATGACCGCGACAGTGACAGTGTCGAGCCCGAAACCGTCGCCCCAGACCAGCGTTGTGGAAAGACCGGGCTCCCTTGCACCGTAAAACAACACCGTTCCCTGTCCGTTTGAATTCGTCTCGAACGAAATCTGCGTCATTTTTTCACCGCTCTCGAGGAAGTAGCCGTGTATGTCGGTCATCATATGAACTGTAGTGACAGAAGCAAAATCGGTGGTGAGACCGTCCTCCTCCTGTATCAGTTGAACACTCCACGTTGACACTTCCCTGCCGCCAGAGAGGATGGTCGATTTATCTACACTGATTGCAGCGTTCGTCGGCACATCCCCGCGCCCATCCGGGCCTATTACATCCTCTTCCGATTCACACTGCATCAAGAGAGAAGTCAGGAATAGCAGAACTATGGGAATTACATAATGTTTCATACCTGCCATCATTCTACCTGATCACCACAAACTTACCCGCCGTTTTCGTACCATCCTCCATCTCCACCACGTAGAGATACAAGCCGTATGCTACCATCTTATTGCTCTCGTTAAGCAAATTCCAGTATTCCCACCCTTCTGATGCCGCGCGACGCTTAATCTTCTTGATCAGCTCACCTGTCATTGAATAGATATAAATATCGCACGATGGCGGGAGGTTGGTGAATGCCAGCTTCCTGTAGTTTACGTTCAGCTCCCATTCAGCCGTCACAATGTATGGATTGGGCACCACCTTAACAGCTTTGAGTTCGTCAGACGTAACGGCTTCACTTACCTCATACCCCTCGACGCTGAACTCAAAGATATCATCAGAGGTAAAAGGTTTCTGCGTCCTGATGTAAATCTCATCGCCGACTGACGGCGGATTCGGTGGTATGTACTGATACTGAACGGTGGTATCGTTGCCGAAGATTACAGTATCCACCGGGATGGACGTGGTTTCCCACAAGAGCGAATAGAACCATGTCGTCACGGATGTTCCGTCAACCACTTCGATGAATTTAAAAGTCTCCTCCCCCGACTCTTCAGAAATATCTACTGTCTCGTGCAGAATAGCGGATGACTTCCCCGGATCGTTAGTAACGTTGTAGACGGAAAAACTGAATTCTGAAGATGAGGCGGAAGTGAACGCCATTACATAGTCCCACGGTTGTGGTATATCACCATCAGTAAGGGTGCCAAACTGGATAGTACTCGTATCGTCTTCCACGTTGATCCATTCATTCTCCAGAAAAACGAGTGATTCATAGTCTTTTATGATCAGACGGATACCGTCAAAAACGGGTCCTCCATCGCTACCGGTTGTACCACTACTCCGATCGACAAGGAGAGAATCATTTTCATCCCAGACTGAATAGATAGTTGCAACTGTGTCAGACGTATCTTCGAAAGCAACCGTGTAAGTGTGGCTTGTGCCTGCCTGATTAGGATCTATCAGGACTGCCTCGATGGAACCTTTACCCAGAAATGCCGGGTCAGGAGTAAGTTCAAACAAGACCGGTTCACTGTACCCCAGCGGTTTACGCCCGGGGACGACTTCTACCAAGTTGGACACTGCATCGGGGTTATTGCCCTTGGCGTTTTCCAGGTAGTTGAGATCTGCCCAGTTGTCTGGATTGAGCGTCGAATCATTTTCAGCGCTGATACCGCGGTCGTATGCCGTCACAGTGTACCAGTATGTGACGCCGTTCTTTACATCATCATCCGTCCACGAATGAGCCAGTCCCGTGTTGGATCCCCTGTCGAGATAGGGGTAAATCGGATCAGCCCCGCTTATGGAGTTCACCAGGTCATACTGTGCCACGGGCTGGAAGCCCACCTCGTTGCCGAGACCGTCGGTGATCACCTCTCCCCATTTGTCATTGGAGGGATGAACCTCTGATCGGTATATCTTATAACCCTCATAATCATCATAACGGGAAAGGATATCCACGGATGATTCGGCAGCATCGTCCCAGTACAGCGTCACCGTTTCGTCTCCAGGCACTGCTGTCACTGTCGGCGCTTTGGGCGGATCGGCTCCCAGATAGTTGAGGTTGTACATAAGCTGCGCGGCGCGTGCATTCAGTTTCAGGTCGTTCAGGTTATCCCCCATAAGGAGCGCAAAAGAGAATGTGGTGGAATCCCCCGGCGCAAGTGTGAACGGTCCCGAACTCATGATGAAAACGCAATCGAGGTCAATCCACTGTTCCCGCGCAAAGATAGAATAGTCGTCGAAATGTGGGTTGAGTTTCCCTGTCTCATCGGGGTGGAACCAGGCGTCTTCGGCAATATGCAAGCCGGTCAACTCATAAACGGTGCCGTCGGACATGGTATCCGCCATGAACAGATCACCCTGGCTCACCTTGAAATCTCCCCAGTCGTTCTTAGAATTATCCCAGAGGGTCGCCTTACTACCGCCGCTCAGGAGTTTGTACTGCTCCCACTCTGCCCATTCACTCTTGATGACGCCAGGGCGATTCTCCCAGCGGAACCAGTGCCAGTCGGTAATGCCGAGCTGATCACCGTTGATGATATCGACTTCGCCGTTCCCGTCAAGATCGATGTCTTCTGTAGCCAGTGGCGTTTCCAGCAGCTTGATGGATGTATAGGCGACAGGCCCCGCACCACCATACGGCTCCGATTCCTGATCGTAAATGAATGCCATATCATAGCGGTATGTGGTATCGAGAGAAGCGTCGTACTCTTCCCTCAGGACCGCCATCCAGTCTTCGCGGTGATTGATGGTACCGCCCTCGTTGTATTCAGGTGCATCCACATCGATGTAGAATCCAAGATAAACGCCTTTGAGGGTATCCTTGCCAGTGTAAACGATTTTCATGGGGAAAAAAATGAAATCTTCCGCAAAAGAACGGCCGTAACCGATGGCTTGGATGTTCATCTGCACGCCGAGAGAATATCCCTGCCTTGAATCGCCATCGCCTTCAGCATATCTGAAACCACGATCGTCAAGATCGAAGTCGTTCATGGCGAAAAAGAGTTCCTTGTCGCCAGCGAACTCACCTGTTTTAACGAAGTCGTCTTCTGTACGAGCGATACCATCTTTACCGGGATCTATGGCCCACGAGCCAGGCCAGCCGCTTTCGGGCCACGTCTGCGGTATGCCGCTGGTCGCCATGACAGGAAATGGAGGCGGCGCACCCTTTGCCGATATTTCATCAATAAAGACTTCTCCGGAATGATAGGTACCCATATGGCTCGCTGCCGGCCCCCAGTCTTCACCGACATTTTGATCAGTAACGGAGGGGCCCATTGAAAGGGAGTCGCCGCTGGCGCCGTCGTAGAACTTTGGCGTCCACGGGCCTTCGGGCACACCAATCATCATGGAGAGGTCCGGAATGTATCCGTACCCTTTATACCATCCGCCGGGAAGGGCGAGATAAATCTCGCTGTTCCATCCCCAAATCGATGCTAAGCTTCCACTGTTATCGATACCGTGCTGAAGTTTTCCCGCATCGATGAGCCCCACGGCATAGTCCGTCGACTTGGCCGCCTTCTGCAGACGGCGGACCCGTTGCTCCATCTTGAGCTTGCGGTTGTCCTTAGCCTCAGCGTTGCTGAATAAAAAGAAGAGCAGTACGGCGGAAATTAGCGTAATTACAGTTCGTGTAATACCAGTCTCAGTATGTCTGTGAATCATAACCATCGCTGATATAAGTGGTCGATCGGAAGCTCTCTGTTCTCAGAAGCTTACCCTGATCCCAAGATCGATTTCCCGTCGCAAATTAAAGTAGTCGGGACGGTCAAAGTATGTACTATACCCCGAAGCACCGGGACCTGGATCATTCGGACTGCCTGTCTGATCATAGACGGTCAACGGATTCTTGCGATCGAAAAGATTGGTTATCCTTGTAAACAGTTCGAATCGTCCGCCAAGGATTTCAAAGCCGCGAAACATATTCATATCTACCGATTTACGTGACGGCATCCTGGCGGACATAGGTTCGCCCGCTCGTGCACTACCGGTGACAGGGGTGTAGGGATAACCGGTCAAATAGGTCAGAACGAAGCTGATCCGCCATAGGCTCAACGGCTTGATGCCAAAGAGAGTGGGACCGAATCCGGATGGTGAGCGGAAAGAGATCCAAGCGTCCAGCGAGTGCGTCTGATCATACGGCTGCAAGATTTCGCGCTTAGGCTCTGTCTCCGCCGTTTCACTGTTCCAGTAGCCGCTCCAGGAATAGTAGCGGTTGGCCGTCGCCCGCGAAAAGGTGTAATTGACCTGCGCTTCAAACAGATGTCCGAATCGCTTATCTATGGTGATATCAATACCTCGTGCCGTTCCGTGATCGTAATTATCGAACAGATAATAGCTGTAAAGACCGAGAGAATCGGGATCGAAACCTATGATATTAATGGTGCCTGACTGACCTTCCAGCGATTTCGTCCAAACCTCTGTCTCTACCGCCCACAAGGGACCTACCTGCTGCCGGATGCCAAATTCGTACTGCGTCGTCTGCTGCGCCTGAAGATAGGGATTGCCGATGAGAGGACGACCTGTAGTGAGATCGCGCGTGGCAGTTCCAACGTAAAGATTTCTATATTCCGGTATCTGAAAAAAATGTCCGTAATTGAAGTGAAAGGTTGTCCTATCCGTAATCCGGTATCCGAATCCCAGGCGGGGACTGAACTGCCACTTGTCTTTACCGCGCTGAAGAGCCGTTGTGGGATCCTTGGGATCGCTCCACAGTTCTCCCCGCGAATCGGAGAAGTCCGCCCGCCAGCCCAGATTGAGTATCACGCGGTCCAAGTCCAATTTGTCCTGAATGTAAAATGCCGCTTCCTCGGGATATTCGTGGTAGTTATCGGCGTAAGGACTCTCCAGATAGGGAAGCTGAATCTCCCTGAAATAGATGTCCAACTTCTGAATCTCAAGACCGCTCTTCATTTCATGTCGTTTGCCAAATTGCCCTGTGAGAGCGATTTTTGCACTTTTGGATTCATAATAGTCCCGATGCCAGTAGCGCATGAGACCACCTTTGTAAAGGTAAACGCCTCGGGAAGAATCAAATCCTACCGTTGAGAGTGGATAGTAGAATGAGCCCAGCGAGCTGGGCGTCGGATGATCGGGATCTTCCGGTTCATAGTGCCACAGTTCATCAGGATCGTCAGGAGCACCCAAATCATCATGGTCGTAATCGCTCGTGTTGAGACCGGGACCAAACTCATCGTCGTGAAGGCCGGGGGTGTGGTATCTTCGGTCTTTACGTAAACGACTTAGGTTGACTGTATAATAAACTCTTGTATTGATCTGGTGATGGAAAGTCAGTCCCTGTTGCAACGACTCGTCTTTCGTGATGTGACGTACGTTCATGGCGTAGCGCCAGCTGTGGGCATAGTTGCGGAATTGTCTGTAAGTGTCCCTATGGAGGAAATTGAACTTTATAACCGGAGAAAGGTAGTAGGTCAGTTTCAGGTTCCAATCCCAATTGTCCCGAAAACCGAAAGCTTTCCAACCGGTGAACGAATCGAAGGGATGGGCACGCCTCTCCTGGCCGTAGATATCGGTATAGGTGGTGTCTCCCACTCGGCTGCCGAAGTAGGTATCTGTCGGATCAGTTATGAGAGTCGAATCGTAGGTGATATCATCAAATTCATACACCCTATCTTTGTGATCGCTCTTTTCTCCCGAGAGGAAGAAACTGAGTCCTTTGATCAGAGGCACAGGCCCGGAAAAGGATGCCAGAAGATCGGAGTAGTCACGAAGGGCGTCAGGAGTAGAAAGGGGTGCGAGACCGCCGGATCCGTCAAGATCACTCCAATTGCTGGTACTGGCTTCAAAGCTGGCGTGGTACGAATCAGTCCCCTCCTTGGTAACGATGTTCACCACGGCCGATTGGGCGTTGCCGTATTCAGCATTAAAGCCGCCGATTTCAACCTTCATCTCCTCGATAGCGGCGCGATTGATGACCGTTCCCATGCCGGCGTAGATGGCGTCTTCCACATACATGCCGTCCACCATGTAGGAGATTTCGCCGTTTCTTCCGCCGCGTACATGCGTCTGATCAATTCCCCGATCCTGAAAACCTGCGATCTGATTGAATCTACCCTGAACTTGAACCACACCCGTCTGCATCCTTAGAATGTCTTGTGAGGATTTCACCGGCAGAGACATGATGGTTTCTGAATCGAAAGAGAGCGATTTGTTGGTGACTTCCGCTTCAATGAGCGGACGTTTCGCCGTTACCACCACTGTTTCGAGCTCAAGGGTCACGAGGTCGAGCTCAACGTCCACTTCAGATGTCACATCAATCCGGACGCGTAGGTTCTTCACAACCACAGTATTGTAGCCGATCATAGAAAATACAACTGTATACCGGCCGGGCGGCACATTGGTGATGAAGAAGAATCCTTCTTTGTCGCTTGCAGCTCCACGGGAAGTACCTTCAATAATTACATTAACTCCGATGAGAGGATCGCCAGTCTCCTTATCCTTAACTGTTCCACGTATTTTCCCCGTAGTACCGGCTTGTAAGACTGCCCCGTTAAAGGCAAGTACGATTAGAAAAGCGAGTATAAATGAGCGAATCAGATAATGACCAACACGACGCTGACCATTCATCATATTATTGATGCAGGAGTGCATAGATTTTCTCCTCTCTACCATTGCTTCGAAAAGCATGAGATCTATAACATTAAGAATATATTACATTGTAGAATGATTTTCAATGTCATTATCGTGTCGCCACCCAATAGTGAATGTGTACTCAGCAGGTATATGTCATAGGGTATTGCGAGTCTCTATTTGAGGAGAATGAGCTTCATCGTCTGGTGTAGATTTCCTGCAATGAGTTGAGCGAAGTAAAGTCCACTCGGGAATCCCGACGCATCCCACGCTACTTCATGTCTACCAGTTATCACTCCACCACTCACCAGTACTGCCACTTCCCGGCCGCTTAAATCGTAGATCGCGATGCGCAACTCAGATGCTTCAGGAACGTCGAAGCCGATGGCAGTCGTTGCATTGAACGGATTAGGGTAGTTCTGGTACAGAGAATAGTACTGCGGCAAGGTTGGTTCCGTGTCGACACTTACGGTCAGTTCGCCGAAGAGCATATCCTTGAATTCCCAGTCGCGATGAAGCTGCCACTGGTCATCAAAATGAGGGCTCCTGACGCCCATCCAACTGATAAAGCCGCTCTGGCCCGGAGGCACAATATTTTCGTCGATCCAGCCGTCACCAGTGAGTTCAAATACCTGTTGATAAGAACCGTGGCTGTTGAGATTCTGCGGCACCGCTTTTACATCATCATAAGCGATCGATGAGATGGGATCAACATATTCATACATTAACCTGACACGATGATCACCAACCCAGGGGACGTTGTCGCCATTGTCCCACCAACTCACCGGTTTGTTGTTCCAGTTGACAAAGTATTCCTGATCTGTGCTATCAGCTTGCGGCAGATCTTCGAACGGAATAAAGCCACCCCACTCCTCCGAACCGTCGCCCTTGTGCGGCAGACGCGGATCGACACCATCACTCCTGTCCTGGAACTTACCCGCATGCCAGTACTTCACGTTCTGATCCTGATCGGCATAGTGGAGGTTGAAATTCATAACGAAGTGATCTCTCACCAGATTCTCAAACTGTTCAAGGGTCGTCGCCTTATAGCTGTTATAGAAAAATTTCATCATCGTTACCTCTTCTTTCCAGAATGCCATTTTTTCAGCGAAAACCTGTTGTTTCTCAAGGTCTTCAGCGATGATGGGGCCGTGTACCGTCCTGTAGTGCGTAAATATTTCGCTGGCTCCCAGTCTGACATGGATTGTATCGGTGATGACCTCAAAATCGTGCCACTCGCCATTGTAGTAGTACTGACTAAAGGAGGCGTCTTTAGTAGAATCGATATAGATATCTGTATTATCGGAGACCCCGCTGGTCATGCTCCACGCATGATGATCCGTATGTCCGATAATAACACCAGGGATGCCCGCCACGGACATACCGCCGACGTGAAACTGGGGACAATCCAATTCTACTTCATTGGCAATCTGAACTTCATTATACCGTGGTTCTCCCATTTGTGGACAGCCGAGCAAAATCACATTCCCACTGCTGGATCTTTCCGGCGTTACTAGAACCGCAAAGCTACCGAACTTCGTGGGCAGATTATATTGATCCGCAATGACCTTTATCCCGGTTTGACGGCGCTCCAGTTTGTCCACAACTTCCGGTCTGACGGTCATTCCTGAATAATGCCATTCTCGCTGTGCCGCCGCGCCGCCATCCTGGATTGTGGTGGGAGCTTCAGGATCGTTGATGGGACGGTTATCATCGAACCAGTCTTGACCCTGATTCTGAAGTTCCACCAGGCGGCTGAGTTCGCTCCCGCCGAACTGTCCGAAATTGCGCCCCAGGTATTGACTGACAGCAAGGCTGTTAGAGGTCGTCCACGGTTCCATCTTTATATTAAGAAGGACGATCTCCTGCGGTTTGTATTTATTCGGATTGAGCGCCATGGTATCAAGAAATGTATTAACTCCCATAGCGTAGGCAGAGACGAAACTCTGAATCTGAAGCGGAAGATCGTCATACTGTTGCCGCCTCTCCTCTTCCGTATAGCCTACCGTTCTCGCTAACTTATCCCAGCCGAGAAGATCACCGCCGAGGACTTCCGCCATCCGCCCTTCCGCCGCGCGGCGATGGAACTCCATTTGGTTGAGACGGTCTTCCGCCACTGCAAATCCCTGACCAAAAAAGACGCCCACTTCATTTTCCCCTATAATGTGCGGGACACCGTACTCATCACGCAGGATAGATACTGTTGAGCCGTCGGGGGCGGTTAGGGTACGATCGGCAGCCAGCGAAGCTGTAATCAATGCCGCTGTGAGGACAACAACCGTAATAAGTCTATTCATAAACGTTCAAAAATAGAGTCTATCAGCAACAATACCAACAGTCCTGTTAAATGTTCGCCCCTCTTGTCTAATCCCTGGTGGCTAAATATGACGGGATCTATCTCCGTTTTTATGCAAAAACCTACTTGATAAATACTATTTTGGTGTTTACCTTATTATTTACGTATTGCTTTTGAATACATAACGCTGAGGAATTATATATGGGTAAATGCAGGTTCACTTTGCTACATATTTCAGCACTCTTACTTCTTTCGTGCTCAAGTCAGCCCATTGAAGAGCTGACTATTACTGCATCTTCATCTAAGGCTAAGGAACTATTCCTGGAGGCTCGATATGCCTCTCAGGAAAACAATGGTGGCGACGCCCGCGAAAAGTACAGAGCAGCGCTTGCCGAAGATACCGACTTTGTGCTGGCCAAACTATACATTAATGAACAGGACCCCATCAAGAACCGGCAGTACAGGCAAGAAGCTTTTGCCGCCAAAGATCGTGTCTCAGACATGGAACGGTCATTCATCCAAATTGAAGAGAATATATTTGAAGGCAATTCGGACGGTAGGCTCGAAGCCGCACAGAAGTTGGTCGCCGATCATCCCAATCTCCCGGAGGCGCATCTAGAACTGGGTTGGGCCTACAATGTGAGGAGAGAGCTCGATCAAGCAGCGGCGTCTTTCAAACAGTCCGTGGAGATTGACCGCGATTTCTATCCTGGTTGGTTCTCTCTCACATCACAACATGTGGGGGTCGGAAACAACATTGAGCTACCCGATGAAGAGAAGGACATGGACCTTGCGCTGGGCTACGCGGACGAGATGATACGAATCCGCCCCGACGCCGGTTACTCCTATCAGTTGAAGGGAAACATTTACCGGCATGCCAGCGATTTCGAAGCGGCCAAGAAAGTCTATGAGAAAGGGATCGAAGTCGATGAAGAGAGCGGCTCATCTCATATCAATACCGCCATACTGGTCTCCGCCCACAATCTTATGTTTAACGGTGAGTTTGAAGAAGCGCACGAACGCTACAGCCGTTCTATCTCTCTTGCTTCCAACCCTAACGGCAAGCTTAACTTGACCATTTACAAAATGTTCTCATACTTGCATCAGAACAGGTTTGATGAGGCAATTGACCTCCTCGCCGAAACGGAGTCAGGAATCGACGATATGGATCTGTCTGAAACGGCGGCCCTCGGCTGGAAAGCAGGACTTAATTTTCAGAAGTTCCTTGTCTATGGACACAGCCAGAGAAAGAAAGAAGCGTTCGAGGCTGTCGAAACGAATATCGCTCTCAGAGAGAAGATGATGGTTAAACTGGATGATGAAATTACGAAACGGGACAACACAGCCGGCTTTGCATCACTGCGCGCCTGGTGCAATGTCCTGTTTGGCAATTATGATACCGCTGAAAATCATCTTAACGAGGCAAAAGCTATACTTGAGAACATCAAAGATCCGACAATACTTGAAGGGTATTACGGTCTCAAAGGTATGATCGCCCTCAACCGCGGAAAGACCGATGAGGCGGTGAAGTTTTTCGAGAAGGTGGATGAAGCGAATAATCTGTACTACGGCTACTTCAAGGCGCTTGCGCTGAAGGGGGCTGGTGAGGATGAGCGGTCAAACAAAATTATTGAGGGGATCACCCGCTGGAATTTCTCCAGCTGGCACAGCGCCATTGTCCGCAACCTGGCTAAAAAACAGCTTGGCTTATCCTAATTACAATTTCAATTGAATTGAGGACTAAAAATAATGCCATTAAAACGAGGATTTAATATGATAGCCGTAAGAACATTCTTTCTCCTGGTGCTCCTGATAACATCATCGGTCGCGGTCGCGCAACAAAAAGACGAACAGGGCATCTACCTTGTCGCTGAGAAGATGCCTGAGATTAAGGGAGGTGTACAGACTGTCGCCAAGAAACTAAAATATCCGAAACAAGCGAAAGTTATGCAGGTTCAAGGTGTCGTCTATGTCGGTTTTATTGTCACTGAAGAAGGTAAAGTTAAAGAACCGAAAATCTTAAGACCGCTGGGTGCAGGTTGCGATGAAGAAGCTTTAAGGGTTGTTGAGGAATTGGAGTTTGTTCCCGGCTACCATCAAGGCAAGGCTGTTCCCGTGAGATTTGTCCTCCCTATCAGGTTCAGGCTCAAGAGGAGTTAGAGTTCGATGAACGTAAGGCGGCGAATGCGGCTAGTAGTACCATCTATCATTCTGTCCAGCTTCTTGTTGGCGGCGAACGGACAAATGGTCTTCCAGAGGATTACTAATGAAAATGGCCTGTCGGATAACGTCATCGGTTCAATTTCTGATGATAACAACGGTTTTGTCTGGCTTGGGACAACGGAAGGTCTCAACAGGTACGATGGTTATGACGTAACTGTTTTCTCCTCTAACCCGTTCGACAGCACGGCACTGTCAGGAAATAGAATCTGGAACCTCTACAAAGATTCCGCAGGTGATCTCTGGGCAATAACCGATAAGGGGCTGGACTTGTACCGTTATGGTAAGGACTCGTTCACACGATATACGACCGCGAGTAGACCTGTTTACGTCTTGGAGGACCGTGACGGCGTGCTCTGGGCAGCGACAAAACAGAGCGGCGTCTACAGAATTGATAAGTCGACGGGTGAAGTGAAGAGTTTTCAGTTCAGTCCATTAGACCCATATACGATTTCCAGTGACGATTTTGATGAAACACAGTTTACTCCAATTGTGGAGGACACCCTGGGCAATCTCTGGTTCGGCACCACCAACGGGCTTAATTACTATCGTAAGGATAAAGATATATTCATCCGTTTTTTCCACTCAGAGTCAGACACAAACACCGTATCAGACAACAGAATAAATACACTACTCATACTGGATAACAGCCTATGGGTAGGTACCCCGAGCGGACTGGATAGAATCCGGATTGGCGATCTGAAGGTAGAGCGCTACGCCCGTACTCGCTGGTTCTCTATGGCTCAATCGTATGCGGTATCTCAATTAATACCGTTTAAGACAGGCGCACAAATGTCAGGATTCTGGATGGCCACTTACAGCGGACTTGTCTATTACGACGCGAATATGGACATGTTTGATGATGTGATTTACGAAAACCTCTTTGGCAAGTTCGTCAGAGCCGTTTATGAAGGGATTGATGGTGATCTATGGATATATGTGGCTGGGTTCAAAGGCATTATCCATTTTAAGACTTCAAACTTCTACAGTATGTATGGTCTGATTGATGAAGATGTAGATTTCGAAACGGCTGTACACGATCCTGAAGATGCCGGATCAATCTCTGGAAATGAGATAACAAGTTTATTTATTGATGAAATGAAGAATGTCTGGATCGGTACTACAAAAGGGCTGAATAGACTCATCAAGACACCCAAGTACTTCCAGACACTCAATCCAAATACAACGAAGGATATCGTAAGGGGTCACAATATTGAATCAGTGAGAATTGATTCTGATAACTCTGTCTGGATTGGACACGAAAAAGGAGTTGACCATTTAACCAGTTCCCATGAACTGATCCGTAGCTACATCTCCGATCCAATGGATGAAAACTCATTGCTCACGGCGGAGACGGGTATTCTCGAGATTTCACCTGAAGGAGGGATCTGGATTGCAAGTCAGTACGCCGGCTTAACCCTAATAGATCCAGACAGTAATAAGTTTACGAGATTCCCCAATATTGAAGACGTTGACAGAGGTGATCAATTAGCAGGGAAAATACGTACCATCTACAGGGATCGAGAAGGGATTATGTGGTTCGCGACGTACGACGGAATTGCCAAACACAAGCTGGACAGATTCGTTATTTATAAGTACAACCCCAGTATGCAGAATGCGCATGTTGCCGGTGTCACAGCCTTTTTGGAGGACTCTGGAAACCACTTCTGGATTGGAACGGAATCGAACGGTCTGTTCCGTACCGATAAGAAGACAATGGAACCAACAAAACACTACATTCTCGATCCAGACGACCCAAACAGTTTCTCCTCGAATGTAGTGGCATCCTTGTATGAGGACGGAGATGGTACCCTGTGGATCGGATCGGCGGGAGAAGGACTATACAGGTACAACAGGGACGCGGACAACTTTGCGAGATATTCAGTTGGCGACGGCTTGCCCAGCAACACTATTTCGTCAATTACCGCTGATAATGAAGGATTCTTATGGATGGGCACTCGACGCGGCGTAGCGAGGATGAATCCCCAGGAAGAGTCATTCCAATCATTTACTGAATCAGACGGACTACCGGGGGATATCTTGAATCCGGCATCCATTGCCGTCAGTTCTCTTGGCAGGCTGTATTTTGGTGGTGTAGCTGGGCTTACAACAGTAAATCCTGGCAATATAACCACTAACCTTGACAAGCCTGCTCTGGCCATTGAAACGGTCGAAACGATCGATTTCAGAGGTAACAAGCAGTTAGTCGATTTTTCAGAGGGTGCGATTGAGATTGATCACAGAATACAGTCAATTATCGTAAACTTCGTCGGCCTGAGCTACAATAAGTCAGTGAAGAATCAGTACGCCTACAGCCTAGAGAATTACTTGACCAACTGGGTTGACAACAGCACCAACAGATCGGTCTCACTGCAGGGGCTCGATCCTGACTCTTATACCTTCAAGTTCAAAGCAAGCAACAATGACGGCTTGTGGAACGAACAGCCGTACACTCTTCAAATAAAGGTGAATCCACCTTTCTGGAAGACTTGGTGGGCATATTCATCTTACGCCTTGGTGGTGCTGGTTGCAGGAGCATTTGTCGTCCATCAGGTAGACCGGGCTCAGCGCAGAAAGATCGAAGAGAAACGAAAGACGGATGAACTCGCTGAGGCCAGAGATCTCCAGTTGAGCATGATTGCACAGGAAATGCCTAATATTTCCGGGGTAGAAGTTGAAGCCTACATGCGTACCAGCACAGAAGTAGGCGGCGACTATTACGATTTCTTTGAATTGCCGGACGGTAATATTTATGCTGTCTGTGGTGACGCAACAGGACACGGCACAAAATCGGGCATGATGGTCTCGATCACAAAAGCCGGGCTTTCCGGAATAGAATCGGAATCACCGGATGATATACTGAACTTGCTCGATCGCGTAGTAAAGCGGGTAGAGACTGGCAGACTGAGGATGTGCCTCAACATATGTGTGTTCAAGAACGGCGAAATTCATCTCGGTTCTGCAGCAATGCCACCCATTTACCACTACTCGGCGTCATCGCGGCAAGTGGAAGAGATAGCGATATCTAATCTGCCTTTGGGAGGTGGTGTTCAAGAACAGTTTGAGAAAGTAGAAAGGTCTTTTAACGATGGGGATGTTCTGGTAATGCTCTCAGACGGACTGCCTGAAGCACCCAATAATGAAGGTCACTTGCTTGACTATCCCGCAGTGAGGGACTGTATCGAGAACACCGCCAGCGGTGGTGCAAGAAAGGTCAAGGAGGCGCTGATAAGCCTTGGCGACGAATGGATGGCCGGTGTCCAAAACCCTGATGATATCACTTTCATCGTCTTTGAGAAGAAAGAGTCCGCTCAAACCGCCACGGCGTAGGTACGAAGGGGAAACATAAAATGCATGCAAAACCAAAAACGACAGTAGAATTATCGATACCCGTAATTCACGACATGGAACTTGCCGCTACAAACACTGCGGAAGTAGTGGCAAAACATATGGATCTTAATGAAGAGGCCACCGCTGAAATCAGTATGGCGCTCATCGAAGCGTGCCTGAATGCATTTGAGCACTCCAGATCGGATGGAGCAAACGTGTTCATACATTTTATCATAGAAGAAGATACTCTGATCATAAAAGTTGAAGATAAAGGCGTCGGTTTCGAAAGTGAGAAGGTTGAAATACCGGATATTGATGATAAACTGAAAGGCCAGAGAAAACGCGGGTGGGGACTTCAGATCATCAAAGAACTTATGGATTCAGTTGAATTTGAGTCTTCTGAATCGGGGACAACTGTAACAATGGTCAAGAATAAGTAGAAGACTCTTAGGAGAGCAAAAGCATGACAGATTTTGGCTTAGATGTTCGCGAAGCAAACGGTATCGTAATACTTGAGACCGATGGTTACCTGAATAACATCGCCGGGGAAAAGATTGCTGAAGTGTGTTCAGAGAAACTCGAAGAAGACAAGAAGATGTTTTTGATCAATCTGGAGAGAACTAAAGTAGTAAATAGTATTGGTGTATCGATACTGATCGAGATAATTGAAAAGCTTCAAGGTGTAAATGGTAAACTTGGCTACTACAATTTGGTCCCAATTGTTGAAAAGACGTTCAATATCATGGGTCTGACCAAGTATTCCACTATCTTCCCCTCCGAAGAAGACGGCTTGGAAGCGTTTGCCGACTGATCCTTCCCTTTGAACTCTGATTCCGATTACAAGGATCAAGTTGAATTCTACCTGAACGCCCTCGATGAATTGGGCGCTGTCCTGATAGATGAGGACAAGTCTTCCGGGATCAGCCGAGGCATACTGAGGATTATCCTTGGAACGATGATGGCGCCGAGAGGCGCCATTTTCATTCACAGCTCAGAAGGTCTGAAAGTAATGGCCGTCCAGGGAAACAAGAAGCTGAAATCACCACTGCCGTGGTCAGAAGAAGTCAGTAGTCAGTTGAGGGAGTTCAAACATTCGTCTCTCAGCGGCGGAGAAATCGACAGTCTCCTCAGCGATCTGCCCGAAAAGACAAGGCGCTATTTCTCTGAGCTGGGCTGTGAACTGTATGTACCTCTCTACCACAAGAATTCTTTCATTGGGCTGCTTGCCCTGGGAAGGAAGTTCACTAACGAAGATTTCACCGAAACAGAGATGAAAATCCTTGAGATTATCTGCAATCATCTCACTGACGCGCTCTATAATCAGGAACTTATTGAAGACATCCAGGAGAAAAGAACCGACTTACGCCTCAAACTGCTCGAATTGCAGACACTCTTTGACGTAAGTCTCGCCATAAGTTCTGTCCTCGATATGGACTCCCTCACGGAAGAAGTGCTCATTCGAGCCGCGGCAACGTTGAATGCTTCCACGGGATTCGTACTGATGGCTCAGGAGAACAGCCCAATCTTGAAACTGAAAGCCAGTTTCAACGCCGATGAAGACCATCTGAACAAGATCATGTTTTCAACTACAAAGGGGGTACTCGCCGAGATCTGGAAAGGTCAAGAACCGAAAATGCTTTCGGTTGACGATAATACTGAACTCCAGTCCAAGATCATGCACGATAATCTCTTGTTAGCACCACTCATCGGAAAAGACGGTGTGCTTGGATGTCTAGTGTTATGTGATAAGGAATCTCGAACTGGGATTGGTCCTTTTGCTTCTGAAGATCTAGAAATGTTGATGTCTCTGGCGGCGCAGGCGGGTGTAGCGATGGACAATGCTCGGCTGTTCAGAAACATCACTGATGCAAAACGTTTTAGTGAAAGCATCATGGGAAGTATTGCCACCGCTGTCATAACCACCAATCTATTAGGAGAAATAGACTCTGTCAACGACGCCGGCCTGAGGATTCTACAGATGCCGTCAGAGGAAATCATAGGAAATCACTATCAATATCTGTTCGAAAATGATTCCGCTGTGTGTGATGTCATATTAGCCGCCGAAACTAACCGGAAGATCGCTTCAGAGATGCATATCTCTTTTACCATAGGTTCAGATGAAACAATGATTAACATATCCGCCGCCCCGCTGACCGACTACCAGAACCAGCACCTGGGGATGGTTATTGCTATTGAAGATATTTCAATTGAAAACAAGATAAAGAACACTTTTAAACGTTATGTTTCCAAACAAGTAGTAGATCAATTACTCGATGATGAACGGGCACTGAATCTGGGTGGAGAAGAACGAGAGGTCACAATTCTTTTCAGCGACATCCGGGGTTTCACAACCATGAGCGAAAACATGACGCCCGAGAAAGTGGTATCGACCCTGAATGAATATTTCAGTGAAATGATTGACATTGTTTTCAAACATAATGGTACTTTAGACAAGATCGTGGGTGATGAGCTGATGGTAATTTATGGGGCTCCCATTTCGTCTGAAGACGACTCTACTAACGCGATTGAAACAGCCATCACAATGACTGAATCGTTGAACAAATTGAACAATAAACGGATTGCCCGAAATGACGTGCCAATTAATATTGGAATCGGAATTAATCGTGGAAAAGTTATCTCTGGTAATATCGGTTCAAAAGATCAGATGGATTATACCGTCATCGGGGACACCGTCAATTTGGGATCACGCCTTTGTTCAGTTGCTCAGGCGGGCCAAATACTCATATCCAAGGCTGCGAAAGAACACGCCCGAGGCTCCTTCAATTTTCATGAATTGGATCCGATTGAATTAAAAGGAAAAGCTAAACCGATACAAATCTACGAGGTGATGTGATCACCCTTATGAGCGAGTCCCATGTACAACTGATTCATGAGGCGTTCACTCCTCAGATGATAGGTTCTCGATCTTCTGGGCAATATCGTCCAGTTTATATTCTATAACGGTATAGTGCGTCTCGATCCTGTGTAACCGTTCCTCAATCTCCTCATCCAGGATAAAATAATCTGTCACCATGGAAATAAAGGTGCCGAATAGAACCAATCCGGAAAAGATCAGTGCAACCGAAATAACCTTCCCTTCTACTGTTGCAGGCTCAACATCGCTGACGAATCCTAGCGTCGTGATGGTGATAAGATTCCACCAGACACTATCTCCCAGTGTATTGATGTATTCGTTAGCAATTTTCTCGAATTGATAAAAACTTATTGAGGAAAGAAGCAATATTAGAACTGTGAGGAACACTATATTTTGAAATGAGGATAAAGCGTCATTTTTATTAAAAATAAAATGCACATGCCTCAATGAACGGACCAGTCTAAGAATTCTGATAATTCTAAATACTCGACCGTACCGAAGGAATCCGACTGCAGGGATTGATGATACCGCATCAATCCAACGAGACTTCAGGTATTTCGTTTTGTTGTCTGACTTCACGAGGCCAACCGTAAAATCTCCGAGGAAAACGAAGCAGATGAGAGTGTCTATGATCAAGAGAATGTCCAGCGTTCTATCTGAAAAGGTTACGACCGTTTCGAGATAGACCTCAGCAATCACATAAACGGATAAGACAAATATGAACTTATCAAAGCCGCTTAATCCTTTTAAGAACTTCATTTGACCCCCTAGTCTCTCTTTTTGATCTCTATTATTGAATTATGAAAAAACTGTCATGCATTGCTAATAACAACTTTATCTCTATTTCATTTTGTCGCATTTGTAAGGCTCACCTCACATTTAGCGATCATTGGTCTCAGGTCATCTTGCATCGATTGATTGATATCGAATCATGCTGAGTCCTCACCCCCCTAAGTACACAGTTATGGAAATGTTAGCGAACTTTTATATGACAAGTCAAGTTATTTTGAAAACAGGTGGGTGCGCATCTGTTAATGAAAGCGGATGAATAAGGGATGATCACGATCTGGCCATCCCATTTGATTTTCACAACTCCAAGCGCTGCCCGGAATAACCAGTCCATGTATAATTGCGGCTACCTGGCTATATCTGTTTTACTAGCGCCACTCATGACGCCAGATGCGTCGTCCGTCGCTTTTAAACCAGACAGCTCCTTCCAGATCAGTTCTCAGCACCTGCGCGCCGGAATCCCGGACTCTTTCCATAACCAGCGCAGACGGGTGATTGAACTTGTTCCTGTCTCCTACCGAAACGACAGCAAAGTTAGGCGTAATAAGATCCAGAAGTGGTTGCGTTGAACTGGTGATGGAACCGTGGTGCCCTACTTTCAGCACGTCTGTATCGAGCTGATCCGTGAAAGCAATTGTCTCTCTGTCACCTTCCCTCTCAAGATCACCCACGAACAGGTATGACGACTCGCCGTACGTGATCTTCATAACGATGGAGATATTGTTAACGTTCCTCTCATGAATGGCCCACAGACTGTCGGGATGGAGCAGATATAGCTGGGCAGGATCAAACCGCGATTCCAGCTCCCCTGCTCCAACCCGCCTGTAAATGATTTGACCTTCTTCGATCCGATTGCGAATCGCCTGGTACAGCCGTGAGTCATAATCTGAGAAGGTGTCCCATATTTCCTTAACCGGGACCGCATCAAGCAGTGCCTCCACACCGCCGATGTGATCGCTGTGAGGGTGTGACATGACAAGCAGATCAACCGTGTCCACGCGCAGATATTTCAGCACGGGTACCACCACCTTCTCACCAGCATCGCGAGTGAATGTCTTCGGTCCGACGTCTACCAGGATTGTCTTCACACCGTCTTCCGTGGGAACATGCAAGACAGCGGCATCGCCCTGCCCCACATCGAGGAAAATGACGTCCATGACGTCATGATGGAGCGCCCACGGCCAGATGAACAGATTCGCCGCAAGTGTCAGTGCAATGGCACCCTTCCAGAGAAGACGGCGCAGCATTAGAAACAGAGCTGCGATGAAGAGCCCGTACTGAATCAAATTGACGGTGGATGGCGTACCGGCGTCCAGATAAGCAAACGGAAGATCAGAAAAGAATCGTGTCAGAGCAAAAGTCACTTCACTCAAAAACCATGCTGAATTGCCGAACGCATCGCCCACAAACGGCAGCCACGATCCTATAAGCAGGATGGCAAAACCGATGGAGACGATGAGCCCGATGACCGGCACGATGAGCACATTGGCAACCATGGAAATGATGGGAATGCGATGAAAGAACGACCACGTGAACGGGATGGTGCCCATTTGCGCCGACGCCGTTACAATGACGAGAGCGAAAGTCCCTCTCACAAGCGGATTCCTTATGTTCGAGGGTCGAGCCTTTTCCGGCAGAACAGAGTCAATCTGGCTATAGAAAAAGACGATAGAAATAACGGCCGAGTATGAGAGGAGAAAGCCGACGTCGAAAAGGTAGTTCGGACTGACCAGCAGAAGCGTAAGAGCAGATGCGGCAAGTATGTTCCACAGACTGACATTTCGCTGAAACAGCGGCGCCGCTACGTAGAGTGATGCCATTAGTACCGCTCGCCAGACGCTGGCCCGCCCGCCGGTAATGATCGCATAGAACATCAGCGCTGCGATGACGGCAACTTTGTCCCATCGGTATGGAATCCTGATCAGCTTCGCCAGCGCCATGATGATGATCAGCACATAGCCTACATGTAGTCCGGAGACAGCCAATACATGAATGACACCGGTATCAGCAAAGTCCTGCCTGATTTCGCTGGGAATCTCTTCGCGCAAGCCGATGATAAGGGCCGTCATCAGTCTAGCGGCGTCCCCTCCCACCGTGCCGTGGAACAGCCTTCTGGCCCACTGGCGGAATGCCTCTATCCAAGCAATGACTGTTGCTGTATTATTCTCTGCCGTTTCAACGGATACTCCCTTCGCCAGGTAAACATTGGCCCAGATATTTTTTCTCTCGTAGAAGGTCTTAAAATTAAAATCACCGGGATTGCGAGGACCGCGGATTGTCATCATTTCGCCGCGCAACATTACACCACCGCCAACAACGACTTCACCTCCCTTTTCGCTGTATACTTGAATTCGGAAGTTATCGGGTCGCCACTTGAGAGAGTCACTCGTTATTCCGTCAACCTCCACAAGGTATCGGTATCCCCGCTCCATCTGCCTGATCTCCCGTACCTCTCCCGAGACTTCCACTTCGCGTTGGTGGACGCCTGATACGAACTCTCTTTTTTCACGCTCATCGTATTGTACGATGGACAGCCTCAGTCCACCGCAAACAACCGTCATGACGATCAAGAGGGTGATCAGTCTGTTATCATGGCTGACCCTCCACAGCGGGATCAGCGCTACAGCGGCGATTACGAGGAGTATTAGTGCTGGAAAGTGAAAGAACTGTTGAAGGAGTATACCGGCGACGAAAGCGAGACAGAAGGATACCAGAGGGGACTTCTGGAAGAAGATCGGTATATTCACATTACTGTCCTACCCGCCACGGTTCCCACTCAAAACTGGTATTCGCTTCTGAGCTACCTGCCGGGCAAGCAGCCCAACAGACATTCAGAATACTATCAAAGACTCTATCGTCCCTTGAGGAGTTCTTTCTGCTTCATGAGAAGCAGTTCGTTCGCCCGCTGAATCTTCCCGTTCTGATGCAGCATGACGATGTGCAGTGCGTCTAGGAACTCGATGTGGAGGTTATCGGGATTCGAGTAGAATGCGTCTAGAAATGCGGCGATGACCTCATAAGCCGGCATTTCGTCCGCGTAATACTCTTTCAGCCGCTTGGCGGAGTTTTCGTGGGAGAACGGCGGCGACCAGTAAGCATCCTCCCTCTTCTGCCTGAGTGCTTCCTGCTGCAGAATGTTGAGACTTTCTGTGAATCCCGTATAGAGTCCCTGAAGGAACAATACTTTGCCGCTGTCGCTGAGAGATTGCCAGAAATCGCTCTCGGATCGGTCCTGTCCACCCAAGACAGTTATCATCAGTAGAATAAAGAGAGTCTTTCTCATTGATCAATCATTATCGAAGTGATTCACGATGGGATAGCGCCGTCCCATTCCGAAAGCTTTGCCTGTCACTCTCAGACCGGGAGCCGCCTGTCGGCGCTTGAATTCAGCGCGACGAATGAGAGAAGATATTCTTTCCACAAGGGCATCGTCGTACCCCATCTGCACCAGTTCCTTCTTTCCCCGGTGGTTCTCAACAATCTCGTCCACAAGTGGACTGACCACATCGTAATCGAACGGATCTACCTGTCTTTCCGCAAGCTCGGCAGATGGCTCTTTCAGTAAGATGTTTTGCGGGATCATCTCTTTACCGCGGGATCGGTTGTACCATTCAGCCAGCGCATAAACATCAGTCTTACTGAGATCGCTGATGGCGGCAAGTCCCCCGCTCATGTCGCCATAGAGCGTGCAGTAACCCAGGGCAAGTTCGGTCTTGTTTCCCGTGGAGAGAACCAGATAACCAAGTTTGTTGGAAAAGGCCATGATGATGTTGCCGCGGATTCTTGCCTGAATATTCTCTTCCGTGATATCGTGTCCCATACCGTCGAAGTGAGGAGAGAGAACTGAATCATAATCGTCCATGAGGTCTTCGATGCTGATATTCAGTAGTTCGATTCCCAGATTCTTCGCCAGCTGGGTAGAATCATTCACACTATGCCCGGAACTGAAATGGGAAGGCATAGTGATGCAAGTAACGTTTTGACTCTCCAGCGCCTCTTTGGCTAAACACGCTGTCAGCGCCGAATCGATACCACCGCTTAGAGCTATCACAGAGTGAGCGTGACCCGTCTTACCGAAATAGTCCCGGATTCCAAGAACCAGTCCGTTGAACAACTCCGCTTCCCTGTCGTAGGGACGGGCGTCAATTACTACTGGATTGTCGAGATCAATTAAGATAAACTCTTCCTCGAATTGGGCCCCCTCGCGAATCAGTTTTCCGCCGGAATTGTAGACAAGAGAGTGGCCGTCAAAAATCAGTTCGTCCTGCGCCCCTACCTGATTGCAATAAACAAACGGTACGTTGAGACTGGCGCTTTTGTTCTCAATAAGATTAATCCGCTCGAAACGTTTGCCTTCACTGAAAGGAGATGCTGATATGTTGATAATCAACTCTGCCCCGTTGTTTACCATTTCATCTGTCACCTTGCAGTTGTACCCTTCATCCCAGAGATCCTCGCATATCTGTAGACCAACTTTCACATCCTTGCCTGCAATTGGTATTGTGACAGGTTGCAGGTTCTTCCCCGGAGAAAAATAGCGATGTTCATCAAAGACATCATAGGTTGGAAGAAGCACTTTATCATAGGCGGCAATCATCTTCCCTTCTCTGGCCACAACAGCCGAATTGAAAATGCGGTCGTTCTCTTTTCTGACAGCGCCGAAAATGGCAGGAATTTGATTAATCTTCTTAATGACAGACGCCACAGCCTCTTCTGTTCGGACAATGAAGCGGTTTTCGGTGAGCAGATCCTGGGGCGGATAACCGGTGATGACCATCTCAGGAAAGATAACCAGTTCAGCTCCATTTGACGTGGCCTCATTATAATATCTGAGTACCAAATCGGTGTTGTAACTGAGATCTCCAACAGTTGGATTTACCTGGCAAAGTACAAGTTGCATTGTCTTAGTTAAAGTATCGCTCTAATATTTGATGCGGAATCCGCGAAATCTTTTTTTGAAAGGGCCCCACTTGACGTCCACTTCATCAACCGAAGCGATTCTCGGACCCTGCTTGAGTTCGGTAATGAGTTTCTCAATGGTCGTTTTCTTTCCCTCAACCTCCGCCGAGACTGAACCGTCGGGATTGTTGCGTACCCACCCGTCAAGGTAGAAATCCTCAGCCCACTGCTGAGTAAAGAATCGGTAACCAACCATCTGTACACGGCCGGTTATCCTGATAAAAGCGGACGCTTTTTCACTCATATAAGGCCGAGGATTTTTGCTACAGCTTCTTTGGGAGTTTCTGCATCTTGCATCCCCTTGATTTCCCAACTCCCCAGACCGACAACCGGTTTCCCCTGTCCCAGTGTGTGAGCGATCTCAGAGAGTGTTCCGTATTCGCCGTCGATGGCAATGGCTCCATGGACCGAATTGGCGATCATGACATTGCGGGCCTGGCCGGAACCAGTAGCCACCGGTATTGACACGTGACCATTAGCGTTATCGCAGTGATCATCGGGGAGAACCCCCACAGCGGTTCCACCTGCTTCCGCAACGCCGCGGCAAACGGCTTCCATCACACCTGTCCTGCCTCCGCAGTAAACAATGACATCCTCTTGCGCCAATAGACGACCCACCTCCATAGCTTTCTTGCTCGTCTCAGCATCACACACTGATCCTCCAAACACAGCAATCCTTGCCTTTCTTGCCACTTCTATCTCCCACTCATCAATCGAGAATAATCAATCATCATTCGAAAATAGATAACCTCGCAACCGCCATAAGTTTTGGTCTCCTTAATCATCCATCTTCAATCGACAATCATCAATCAACAATCAACAATTCTACGGCTCCAGCCTGTAAATCATCCTCGGAAATGGTATAGTTTCCCGCAAGTGTGACAGTCCGCATATCCAGGTGACCGTACGTTCAAGTCCAAGACCAAATCCGGCGTGCGGTACAGTACCATATTTCCTCAAATCGAGGTACCACTGAAAAGCTTCTTCAGGAAGTTCATGATGTTTCAGATTGCGCAGTAGTGCATCGTAATCAGGTTCACGTTCACCACCACCGATAATCTCTCCATATCCCTCAGGCGCAAGAAAGTCCATCCCGAGCGCCAGCCGATCATCTTCAGGATCACGCTTCATGTAGAACGCCTTTATGGCCGCCGGAAAACGGTGTACAATGACGGGACCTTCGAACTGATCCGAGATGATCGTTTCGTGTCCCCCGCCGAAGTCACCGCCCCATCCGAACTCTTCGCCACTTTTATGAAGAATTCCCACTGCGTCACTATACGAAATGCGAGCAAATGGTTTCTTTATTTTTTCGAGCTGCGACGTGTCTCGCTCCAAGACATCAAGCTGCTCTTTGCATCGATTGAGCGCCCAGTCTACAACGTGACAGATAAGTCCTTCAGCCCACTCCATATTTTCATCGAGGTCGCAGTAAGCCATCTCCGGCTCCAGCATCCAGAATTCTGTAAGGTGGCGGCGCGTCTTTGATTTTTCAGCCCTGAATGTGGGGCCAAAACAGTACACCTTTCCGAAAGACATGATGTTCGCTTCATTATAGAGTTGACCACTCTGAGCCAAGAATGCCTGCTGGCCGAAGTAATCTGTTTCAAAAAGAGTGGTGGTACCTTCGCACGCGTTACTGGTGAAGATCGGTGTATCGAGGTTGACGAAGCCGTTGCTGTCCAGAAAATCACGGCACGCTCTGATTATCTCCGCCCGCACCTTCAAGACAGCATTCTGACGCTTCGAGCGAATCCAGAGATGGCGATTGTCCATCAGGAAAGCCGTTCCGTGGTCCTTCTTTGAGATGGGGTAGTTCTGTGCAACCTGATGGACTGTGATATCGCTCACCTCAAGCTCATATCCTCCCACAGCACGCTTGTCTTCCTTAATGTACCCCGTCACCGAAACGGATGATTCCTGAGTCAGAACCGTGTCAAGATTGGACAGCTCATCCTTCACCTGATCCTTAAGGACAACGCACTGCGTATATCCGGTTCCGTCCCGCAGGATAAGAAACCAGATCTTGCCGCTGGATCTCTTATTGTAGACCCAGCCGTGAAGAGTAACTTCCTCTCCCACCTTATCCTTCAGATCTGCGATGTACGTATGTTTCACAATCACCATTCCTCACCAAGTTGATACGATATCATTAATAATGTCGGCACTTATTTTCCCTACCGCGACCTTTGTTGCCAATACTCTTGGATCCCCCGTTTCATCCGGATCTTCTGCATCGATCTCACCGTCGCCGTCATTGTCAATTCCATCGGAAGCTATGTCCTGTGTCAAACTGTAAGCACCCCAGCTGGAGTAGTTTTTTTTCAGCAGAGTTTCTTCACGCGAAACGTCAAACCATTCTACCTGGATTGTAACAGAAAACCGATATTCCAGCACTTCTTCAGTTTCGGAGTAGGTGTAGGGTGAATCGTTAACCTTCTTAATTGTCCCCTTCAATTGAGAATCCGACAGATCACCTTGTACAACTTTAAGTATGTTTTCCTCCAGAAAGGTATTCGTCACCTCATCAGTAATTGACTCAGCGACTCCAAACTCGGCAGTTTCGTTCACAAAAAGAGGGATGCTGATACTTTTGATGTGTGGCGGAATCGAACCGGTGAAGGAGTAGATGCCGCACGCCAGCCAGAGCATCGTGATTATAGTTATAATAGAAGCCTTAATTCCCCGTTCCATAATCCCTGTTCCACGCTCATCAAACCGCAATCCACATTCACTCCTTAATCTTCTGTTTCCTTTCGAGGCCGTATTCGTTGATCTTGCGGTAGAGTGTCCGTTCACTGATGCCCAGCACCTTGGCAGCCTTGCGTCTGTTCTTGTTAAATTTCTTGAGCGTCCGCGTAATTATTTCTCGCTCAAAATCATTCATACTCATTTCCCCGATCGCCGATGACCTGATGCTTTTCATCGATTCAGGATCAAGTGGCGCCAGCGGCAGATTGGAGACAGTTCCTTCCGGATTTAGATAACCGACCTCTCCACTGCGATCTAGGGCATCCTCCCCAATCATCGATTTCAGATCGCGCATATCCTGCCTCAGGAAAAGTAGCTGTTGCAGGATCAGCTCTCGCTCCGCCTGATCGGTTGACTTGTTCACGGGGACAGGAAGGTTGCCTGACACAGTCTCCACCATGGGACTCAAATGTTTAATCACCATATCACTGGAGATACGATTTCCCCGTTCGAAAATGATGATACTTTCAACAAAATTCTTTAATTCGCGCACATTCCCGGGCCAGTCATACTGCTTCATAACGCTCAGGGCATCGGAAGTAAAACCGCGAAAAACGATGTCATTACTGCGGGAGAATTCCAGAGCAAACCGGTCCGCCAGCAGATCGAGATCATCCAGCCTGTGGCGCAGCGGAGGAACGTCGATGGTGACGGTTCGCAGACGGTAATAGAGGTCTTTTCTGAAAGCTTCCTTCTCAGTCTCTTTCATCAGGTCTTTGTTAGTGGCCGCAATGACGCGCACGTCCACACGGCGTGTCTTGGCATCCCCAACCCGCATGAATTCACCCGATTCGATAACTCGCAGCAGTTTTACCTGCGTCTCAACTGGCGTCTCTCCGATCTCATCTAGAAAGATCGTCCCCCTGTCGGCCTCCTCAAAATAGCCCTTCCTGTCATCAGATGCGCCGGTAAAGGCCCCCTTTCTATGTCCGAACAGTTCACTCTCGATGATCCCTTCCGGTATGGCACCGCAGTTGACGGTCACAAGTGGCTGACTCGAACGGCGGCTCGCCTTGTGAATCGCCTTGGCGATAATCTCCTTGCCGGTACCTGATTCACCTGTGATCAGCACGGAGATATCTACAGGTGCCACTTCTGTTACCATCTCCAGCACCTGCTCGATGCCGTCTGAATTACCAATAATGCCGGAAGTACGGCGTATACAATCTATATCACTCATGAAACTAATTTCTCCTCAGGCTTGTAGACTTGCCACATGGTATTAAGAATCGTATCAAGATCGGAGCGTTTTGGCCTCCATCCCAGTAGGTCCGCCGCTCTCTTTGATGTGGCGATTAGTTCGGCAGGATCGCCAAGCCTACGATCCATAACACAGAAGGCAATCTCTTCACCGGTAATCTCTCTCGCCTTGTTGATCACATCCAGTACCGAAAAGCTTTCTCCGGCGGCGAGATTTACAGTCAGTGAACTATTCTCATCCAAATGTTCAAGAGCGCGGACGTGGGCCTCCGCCAAATCTGTCACATGAATGTAGTCACGGACGCCCGTGCCGTCAGAAGTTTCATAATCGTTTCCGAAGACTGCCATCTCTTGCCGGATTCCAGCGGCCGTCTCCATGACAACAGGCAGCAGATTTGCGGGATTCTTTTCAAGTCCGCGCACACGCCCTTCTGGATCATATCCCGCAGCATTGAAGTAGCGCAGAGCGGCGAAACGGAGTCCTCTCAGCTTGCCATACCAATCCAGGCACTCCTCGATCATCAGTTTCGTGAAACCGTAGTAATTGGCCGGTTTCACGGGATGTTCTTCATCCATAGGTAGATACTGGGGATCGCCGTACACCGCCGCCGTCGATGAAAACACGAACTTATTCACCCCGCAGTCGAGCATGGCATTGAGGAGATTTAGAGTGCCGTCAATGTTATTGTGCGTATACTTCTCTGGCTTTTTCATCGATTCGCCCGCGGCTTTGAAGGCTGCCAGATGGATGACAGCTTCGACACCATCGCTGAGTGCTTCTTGGAGAAGATCGCTTTCGTGAGTTGATCCCTTTATGAAGCTTGCCCTGCTGTCCACATTCTCCGCCCAACCTGATGAGAGATCATCCAGGACAGCCACCTCATATCCGGCATCAATCAGGTCCAGAACCACATGAGAACCGATATAACCCGCTCCTCCTGTAACTAAAATCTTCATCTGTAGTACATCATGAGCGACAAAACAGACGTGTAACCTAACCGAGGTACCGCATTCCAAATTCCGCAATCCAAAATCATGCGATTTCCTCCCTCAACCGTTCGATCTCGTCACGAAGCTTAGCAGCCTTTTCGAACTCCAGTTTCTCGGCAGCCTCCAGCATCTCATTCTTAAGCATATCGAGAACCGCCGCTTTATCCAGATTATCAAACAGATCGCCCCTGGACGCATATTCTCCCACGGAACTGTCCCGGCATGCGTCTGCCACTGATGTGGAAGCCAGCACATCTTCTACAGACTTGTAAATGGTGGTCGGTATGATGCCGTGCTTTTCATTGTATTCCCTCTGGATTTGCCGCCGCCGATTAGATTCGTCAATAACACCCTTCATGGAATCGGTGATTCTGTCAGCGAAGAAGATCACTTTGCCGTTAATGTTCCTGGATGCGCGCCCGGCAACCTGCATCAGCGATCGTTCTGATCTTAAAAATCCCTCTTTGTCGGCATCCAGCACAGCCACCAGTGAAACTTCTGGAAGATCCAATCCCTCTCGCAGCAGGTTTATTCCTACAAGCACGTCGAATTCCCCCAGTCTCAGATCACGCAGAATCTTCACTCTCTCGAGCGAATCGATTTCAGAATGGAGGTATCTGACCCGTAAATTCATCCCCGAAAGGTAATCTGTCAGGTCCTCCGCCATCCGTTTGGTAAGAGTCGTCACGAGGATTCGTTCCTTATCCTTGATACGCGACTTGATTTCGCCAATCAAAACATCGATTTGGCCTTCTGTAGGTCTCACTTCAACCTCCGGATCGATGAGTCCCGTTGGTCGTATGATCTGTTCAACGACCACACCATTGCAATACTTTAGTTCCCTCTCCGCCGGTGTCGCCGAAACAAAGATAGCTTGATTGATGGCGGCTTCAAATTCATCGTACATCATCGGGCGGTTGTCCAGCGCCGACGGGAGACGAAAACCGTACTCCACCAGAACTTTTTTCCGGCTCCGGTCCCCGTGATACATCCCTTGAACTTGCGGCAATGTCACATGGGATTCATCGATGACTATGAGATAGTCTTCGGGGAAGAAATCTAGGAGCGTCCACGGCCGCTGTCCGGCGGCTCTCCCCGAGAAATATCTCGAATAATTCTCGATACCGGAGCAATACCCCACCTCAAGCATCATCTCGAGATCGAAGTTCGTTCGCTGTTCCAGCCGCTGAGCCTCTAACAGTTTTCCCTCGCCCCGCAAGAATTCTAACCTGTCCGCCAGCTCAAGTCTGATTTCATCCATGACACCTTCGATGGTCGCCTCATCGGTAACAAAGTGTTTCGCCGGATAGATATAGAGGGAATCCACCGTCCTGATAACCTCGCCTGTCATAGGATCAAATGAGCTTATCTGCTCAATTTCTTCGCCAAACATCTCGATCCGCACAGCCACATCCTCGTAAGCGGGAAACAGCTCAATAACATCGCCGCGGACGCGGAAACGGCCCCGCTCCAATACAGCATCGTTCCGTGCATAGTGAATTGCTATCAGTGATAAAAAGAATTCGCGTCTGTTAAGTTTCTGTGTCCTCTCAATATGAACGACCTTTTCCTGGTACTCTTTCGGGGAACCGATGCCGTAAATGCACGAAACACTGCTGACGACGATGACATCCCGCCGCGATAGTAATGAACTGGTAGCCTTCAGCCGGAGTTTGTCGATCTCCTCGTTAATGGAGGAGTCCTTTTCAATGAAGGTGTCTGTCACCGGCAGATACGCTTCCGGCTGATAGTAGTCGTAGTAGCTGATGAAATACTCAACAGCGTTCTCTGGGAAGAAGGCCTTGAATTCACCGTAGAGTTGAGCCGCCAGCGTCTTGTTATGAGAAATCACAATCGTCGGCCGCTTGACTTCCTGAATAATATTGGCCATGGTAAAAGTCTTGCCGCTGCCAGTTACACCTAACAGCGTCTGATACTTCTCACTGTTGCGCAGGCCGCTGGACAATTCGGCAATGGCACTGCCCTGATCGCCCGTCGGCTTGAAGTCCGTATGTATACGAAAATCTGCCATTATGTCTCCAAATTTACCCTCTTCCGAGGAGCATGTCAAGGAATTGAGTCGGAATAATTTGCAGGGAGCGTTGAGATGTTACGGTGCGAATACGCGATACACTCGATCGGTGGCGATGGCACAGAAGACACCGATTCCACCTTCGATGCCGACCGATCTGGAGGATGATCCTTGACCCAGAGCAAAAGAACTGAAATCGTCTCCCGAACCGTAGCGGATAAAGTGGTCGTAGTAGTTCTCATCCATTGCCCGAACCTCGATCAGAATCGAATCCGGTTCGTCGCTCTCCCAATACCAGTTTGTAGGGGAATCATCCTCATCGGATTCAAGCATTAGCTGATACGCATCAAGGATGTTATGTCGAAGTTCGTCCAGGGTTTTCCTCTGACTAAAGATTCCAGGCACTTCCTTCAACTTGCCCACATACCACCCTTCATCTTGCCAATACTCCAGTGAGTAGAAACGCTTCATCCCTTAAGCTCCCAATGCTGGTTTTTCAGTTTACACTTTCCCTTGTTCAGTTTCCAACTGATTCAGGTCTTCAGAGTGATGCTGATATGTGATCGTCCCACGTTTATCGGTAACGATTCCTCATTCAACACCAAGTCCCAGTAAAGACGCCACATAGTCTTCCGCATTAAACTCAACAAGATCGTCCAATGTTTCGCCCACACCGATGTATCTCACAGGAATTCCGAGTTCGCGATAGATTGGAAAGACAATTCCACCCTTTGCCGTCCCATCCATCTTGGTCAGAATCACTCCGTCCAGTGGAATGTGTTCGTTGAAGGTCCGGGCCTGT
This sequence comes from Candidatus Neomarinimicrobiota bacterium, assembly GCA_030743815.1. Lineage (NCBI taxonomy): Bacteria > Pseudomonadati > Fidelibacterota > Fidelibacterota bacterium. The sequence continues at coordinate 45,450 of JASLRT010000090.1, forward strand.
GTGAGTGAATTCTGACCGAGGTTTGCATCGAGAGTAATATAACTGATAACGCTGAAATGGGGGAATTTCGTAGAGGCGATACGGTACATTTTTTCCACTTCGCTCATGAGGTTTCTGCAAGTGTGTAACCTTCCCGCCGTATCGATAATGACCGTAGCGGCATCTCTTGCTGATGCCGCCTCCAATCCATCATATATGACGGACGACGGATCTCTCGCACTCTCGTTGCAGACGAGCGGGACATCTGTTACTGAGCACCACTGTTTAAGCTGTTCCACCGCCGCCGCGCGATAGGTATCTGCTCCCACAAGCATCACTGAGATTCCACTTGATTGCAGCAAATGAGCAAGTTTGGCGGTCGATGTCGTCTTCCCTGTGCCGTTTACCCCCACAATGAATACGACCGCCGGCTCCGATTCAGCCGAGAAACTTTCATCTGTTTCCGCATTGAGAAGATCTTGCAGATAGCTTCTGAGATCGTTTCCCACTGAGGCGGAGGCGGCATCTGATTCGAGCCACTGAACGATCTCGTCAGTCGTCTCCACACCAACGTCGGCACTCAACAGTAGCGCTTCTATCTCCTGCAGACTGTCGGAAGATACCTTGGCTGCGGCAATCTTGCGAACAGCGTTTGACATCTTTTCACGTGTTCGTGACAACGACTGAAACAGCCGACCGAGAGAAGAGACAACCATAGGACGTGTAACGCTATTCTCTGACTTGAGAGAAATGTCTTAGAATGTATTGCACCCAGCTGATGAGTGCCAGAAGAGTAGCCAAAAGTACAATGTAGAACCCAACGGTCTCGATCCTGAGAACATAAAGGAGAATGGCGAGAGCGGTCATACTAACGGTCCATTTCCCGATATAATTCGATGACAGTACCACGGCATAATGGTTCATCAGGTAGACGCCGCCGAGAGCTATAGTCAACTGCCTCGTCATATAGAGAACGAAGAACCAGAAAGGAAAACTTCGCGATGTGTCGAGAGAAAGGAAAAGAACAACGGCTGCCACTGCGATGGAATCAGCTACGGGATCGAGGATCTTGCCCAGATTAGTTACTTCGTGAGCCTTGCGTGCGAAATAGCCGTCGAGAAAATCGGTCGCCACCGCAATCAAGATCAATATCACCACGGAAACTATGTAGTCGTGCTCAAGGCAGTAAACGATGGGCAGGGAAAGGAATCCACGCAACACGCTCAGACCGTTGGAAAGTGTAATCACTCTCGTCGGATCGGTAATTCGTATTGGCTTCTCCTCATGCATGAGATATCCTTGTGAATTGATCTTGCCTCAGTTCTCCGTCACGGATAACGACGCTTCTGTCACATACTGCTTCGGCAAGCCGATCGGAGTGTGTAATGAGTATGAGATGTTTTTCTTTCAAGTATTGCTCAAGAATCTCCAGAAACAATCTCCGCTGAAAAACGCCGAGACTGAACAGCGGCTCGTCCAGAATCACAACATCATACGATGCGCAGCACATTAACACTGTCAGCGCTATCCGGACAACGGAAATTCTCAGATTATAAACAGGCCGATCGTGTATGAGATCCCATGAGATCTGGTACTTTCTGAGTGATTCAGTCAATTCCCTGAATTGACGTTTGGACAGCAAACCGTGCTCCATGAGCTCTTCAACAATCTGGCCCGCGGTCCATCCTCCGAAAAATCGCTCAGGAGACTGGGGTAAAAAGCCGATCCTCACCTTTCGCCTGTGATTCAAAGCAAGAATACTCTCTCCATGTTGCGGCGCAAGAGAACCAACAATGATTGATCCCAAGGTCGACTTTCCCGCTCCGTTATCTCCCAGCAGAGCGAGTGAACGAAAAGAATCGACCACGATTGTCTGATCTGAGAAAAGATTTTCTTCCCGGCCATATCCAAAAGTGATTTTCCTAAACTCCAGACGGGCCCTCCCCGGTGGAACATCGATCGCTCTGAATCGCTTGTGATCCTGTAATTCAGCCGGCTTCAGACCGTCCAGGGTAAGCTCCAATGCCTGAGTACCATACTGTAGATCCCAAGGTGCCGGCGTCAGCCAGATTACACTGGCTTTGTCTTCCTGACAGTAATCGCCCAAGATTGACAGCATCCTCAATTTATTCTCATTGCTGAGAAAAGCGAGGGCATCATCCAGTACAACCAGAGAAGGTTTCACCGACAGGGTAGTTGCCAGATTAAGGATTTCTCTCTCTCCTCCCGAAAGTGTGGCGGGATGACGATGGAGGTCCCATTCCAGTTCAAACAGAGCTACAGTTTCTTCGATCCTCTCCCTGATCTTTTCGCTCTCCCAGCCGAGATTTTCAAGGTTAAAGGCGAGTTCAGAATAAATCGTTGGCGCCACAATCTGATCATCAGGATCCTGCATCACCAGCATTGCATCATCAATACCTCGTATGCGCGAGAGGGTAAAGTTCACTGCTGTTTCAGGCTCCTTACCCGAAGAAAGCCAGCGGCAGATAACGCTCTTCCCTACTCCACTTTCTCCGTAAATAACAGTGATGCCGGTCTCTATTTCAACCTTTCTGGGAGATGTGTCGAAGCGCGGAAACTGGATGGTGAAAGATACGTCAGTCACGGATGATTCCCCTTACTACTCTGGTGGCCGACCCAAGGTTCTGGTGAATAACGTCCGTGGCCGCAAGACTCGCTTCCACCAAGAATCCTTTATCTTTTAGTAACTTCTCCAAGGCAATTTGGAACTCATCGGCAGTGGTGATAGAAAAACCGCCACCGTTTTTTATCAGCGCCTCAGCGGCATCCGAGTTATGGAATTTTGGACCGAAGATTGTCGGTAACCTGGCGATGGCTGGCTCCATCACATTGTGAACACCGGGCGAAAATCCACCGCCGACGTATGCAACCCTTCCCTGCCAGTAAAGATCAGAAAGGATACCGACCCGGTCCACAATGACACTCCTTCTTGTGCGGAAATTACCTTCCTCGCATTGCGACAACACAACTACATCAATGTTCGAATCATCAAAAGTTTTCTTCATCCTCGTTACGTATTTTTCAGAAGGTTCATGAGGCACCCAGTAAACAGACAAACCGTCCCATTCATTCATCATATCGATTGTCCGGTCGAGGATAATTTCGTCGTCCTCGGGCCAGACACTGCCAGCTATGAATCTGAACGGTCGGGTTGAAATGAACTTGGGGTGATTGTTGACCGATTTGTCAGCCATTTCTTTTACCCGGTCATAGCGTGGATTTCCGAGCACTCTGACAAAGGGACGATTATTTTGGGTGAGAAGTTTTCTAAGGGAGTGGTGATCCTGTTCAGACACCGTATAAACTGCAGCCAGGCTTGAATAGACCTGTCTGTAGAGACCGCGCAGGATGGGCCACACTTTAGCACTCTTCTTCTGAATCCTTGCTGAAAACAGTGTCGTCTGGATTCCCATTTTTTCCGCCACCCAGACGAGATTCGGCCAGAGGTCATATTCAGCGAAGATCAGTTTGTGAGGATGGACAATTCTGAGCGCACGGCGAACATTCCAATAAAAATCGGTAGGAAGATATATCTTGCAATCGATATTCGTATCTTCCACATTCTCGTACCCTGATGGCGAGAAAAAACTGACAACACACTGGCAGTCCGGATCAATCTCTTTCAGACCAGCCAAGACAGGACCGATCTGCTCAAATTCTCCATGCGAAGCAGAGTGGAACCAGTAGACCAACTGATCCACTGACATGCCGTCAAAGAAATCTTTCAGGATCGACAGAGTCTGTCTCCTGCCAGAAAGGCCCTTGCGTACTTTCTTATTGAAAATTGACAGTAGCCACGAAACCAGATAGACGGCAGGCAACAGGAAGAAGTTGTAAGTCAGTTTCCAGAATGATTTCACTTCACGCTTCCGCCAGGATTTGCATTGCTGCCTTTGCTACCATTTCAGCAGAGATCTCAGTCATACAGTACTGTCGGCTCCGGTAGCAAGACCGACTGCCGTCTTTCGAACACGGTCGACACCAGACATCTGCTGCCAGTTCACCTGAACTGGTATGTCTTACGTGAGCACCAGTCTGCCATGATGTTGGGCCAGTTATCATGACAACCGGTGTCCCCACAGCCTCTGATGCGTGGACAAGTCCAGTATCACCGCCAACAACCAGTCGAGCTCTGGAAAGAGTGGCGAATGCCTCCCGCAGGCCGGTGCGACCTTTCAGGTTAACAGTACCATGGTTCGCTTCATGAACCTGATCACATGCCGCACTGTCTTGCGTACCCAGAAGTACCACAGGCATCCCCGTCTTTTGTTTGAGTAGAGCGATCATTTCACCGTAAGCTTGAGGCGACCACTCTTTTGCCTTCCATGCTGCACTGGGGACCACCACCACAAAATCATCTCTGACGCCCTCATTTGCCAGTAAAATATCAACCCTGTTATGCTCCTCATCTGATAGATAAATTCTGGGCGGCGGAACGCGTTCTTCAATAGAGCCGTTCTGTATCAGATTCGCATATTCACGGGTCACTTCGTAATTCTGGTGAAAGCGGTCTATAGTAAGATAGAAAAGTAGAAAACGGCTCAACCTCGGTTTGCTGAAACGGTTCCAGCGGCAATCCTTCATACGCCACCTGAGATACTTCGATCTGAGTGAATTGTGCAGATCGAGGCAGACATCGTAGTCATAATTGGACAGTTGAGCAGCAAAGTTTCGCAAGGCCTTTGGCGCAGTGTCAGCTGGCAAGCTGATAATTTTAGTCAGATGAGGGTTTCCCTCCAGTATTGGACGATTCCGATCAAGGGTGATAAAATGGATTTCACACCGTGGCTGATTACCGGCCAGGAGTTCTATCAGCGAAGTGGTGAGAACAACGTCGCCGATAGAACTGAACCTCACAAGCAGATATCTCTTCAGCATGCTAAGATTTCGTTCTCCCGACCAAGATGATGTAAGTCATCTGGCCGAATTCAGACCAAGTCTAGCGAGTGCGCTGTGCGTTGTAGAGCGAGAGATCGATGAGCGATCTTTTGTAGGGACTGTCAGGGAATTGAGCCAGAGCTGCAACAGCTCTATCAGAGAATTCTTCAATTTTATTCATGGCGTATTCAAATCCCCCGTATTCTTTCACGATCTCTTTTAAATGTTTGATATTCTTCCTGGAAGCACCTTTGGACATGGTTCTGCGGATATGGTTTCGCTCAGCCGTCGTAAGCTGGGAACCGAGCGTATGGATGATGGGGAGCGTTACCATATTCCTGGTGACGTCTGAATTGGCGTCTTTACCGGTCGAATGCTCCGAACCAAGTATATCGAACAGATCATCCTTGATCTGGAATGCCATGCCGAAGTTTTCGCCATATGTGCCAAGTGCAACTTTGTGACCTTGTTTCTTGGATGCGGTCATGACGCCGAGTTCACAACAGGTAGAGATAAGGGAAGCTGTCTTGTCCCTGATCATCCTGTAATAGACGTCCTCGGTCATATTGTTTTTAAAACTTCGCTCAATCTGAAGCATCTCCCCGGAACTGAGTCTTTCGGCTGTGTGTGATATCAGCTCCAGCGCGTCAAAATCTTTGAGGCCGGTCAGATTCGTGAGAACCTTGCTCAGAATAAAGTCGCCCATGACAATAGACGTCTTATTCTTCCAGATTTTATTTACTGTGGGAAAACCACGCCGCTTATCGGCTTCATCAACCACGTCATCATGCATCAATGTTGCCATGTGCAGCAGTTCGACCATGGCCGCCGCCTTATAGCTGTGGAGACTCGGACCTCCACTCATTCGGGCCGACAGGATGGTCAAGATGGGGCGGACTCCCTTTCCCTTATGTCTCATGAGATAGCGGCCGATAATATTGATTAGCCGTACTTCCGATCGCAGCGCCGCCTCGAATTCCTGCTGGAAAAGTTTCATGTCTTCGAAGATCGGCTCAACGATCTGCCGCAATTCTTTCGTCTGTTTCATAGATTTAAATTTACTCCAGCAGTAACATCAGAAACAGGTAAAACTTTGTCTCGTCGTAACATCTCTCCGGACGGGTCGTCAAAAGTCCTCCAAGGAAAATGGACTACGTTTGTCAAACGGTAAGAGACAATTTCAGGCTTTTCATGGCACAGAGAACTTGAAGGACCAATCGAGGGTAATGACGCTTGATAGAGTTAGGGTAAGTCTGTAACTCTTATCATTCGATAACACCCACCTTGAATACTAAAGAAACTCCGTGATGAGTTCGTTATGCAGGCCGTCCTATCCCCTTTCTACTCAGATCGGTTTAGTAAAAATCCCTGATATACCGATACTCAGTTCATAGAGAACTATCAACGGAAGAGACATCATGAGCAGGCTGACGGGATCAGGCGGCGTAAAAAACGCGGATAGAAGGAGTATGGTCACGATGGCGTGACGGCGATAGTGCCGCATAAACGCGGGAGTTACAAGTCCGATAGCGGAAAGGATCATAACCAAGACCGGAAGTTCAAAGAGAAGTCCCGCTGCCACGAGCACCCATAGAATATAACTAAAGTAATAGTTTATGGAGAAGTTGTTTGCCACATCCACATAGCCCATTGAGGCGAAGAAATTCAGCGATATGGGGATGATAATAAAATAGGCAAACATGACACCACAAACGAAAGCAATAAACGAAAACAGGATCACTGGGAAAGAGTACCTGCGCTCGTTTTCCAGCAGTCCCGGTGCCACAAACTTCCAGATCTGATAGGAAACCAAAGGCAGCGCCACAACCAATCCCCCTACTAATGCAATGCCCCACTTAAGCAGGAACATACCGTGAATCTTCAGCACCTGAAGTTTAGGAGGCTCATCCAGGGAGAGGACAGGATCAAGCAGAATCTGAAACACCTGGTCCATGAATGCAAACACCACAATCGCTCCCACTACGATCCCAAGTAGAGACTTGATAATTCGCCATCTCAACTCCTCGAGATGCTCCAGAAATCCCATTTCCTTTTCTGTGGTCATATCGATCTACTCCAGTTCATCGACAAGCCGGCGGGCGGCTTCATACGGGGACATTTGTCTTTCGCGCAAACCGTCAATTTGCTTTATCAGTGTCAATTCGCGATCGCTGTTCCAGAATCGCCCAGCTAATTCATCGCGAACAGCATTTCTCACCCGTGTCAGATACTGATCATTGCGCCGCTTGCCGATGGTCCCGGACTGCTGAAGTTCGGCCATCAATAGGCGGCATTGCTCCCATAACTCTTCTATACCCTCCCCTGCGGTCGCTTCGGTCAGTATAATTTGAGGCATAAATTCACGTTCACCGGAAAAATCATTCATGTAATCCTGAAGCAGGTGCTGGATCCTGTCCGCACCTTCAAGATCGGCCTTATTAATAACGAAAATATCACCCACTTCCACCGGTCCCGCCTTCATAACCTGGATAGCATCTCCTGACTCAGGCATGAAAACGACAATGACGATGTCCACATTCTGGACGATTTCTGTCTCCGCCTGTCCTACGCCGACGGTTTCCAGCAGGATAAAGTCCTTGCCTGTGCACGCAATAACATCTGCCACCTGGTGAGTCATGCGAGCGAGCCCTCCCATCTGACCGCGGCTACCCATACTTCTCACATAGACGGCGGGATCGAGAGAATGCCGGTTCATGCGGACGCGGTCTCCCAGCAGGGCGCCGCCGGTAAAAGGGCTGGTAGGATCGACTGAGACAACGCCGACCGTCCGGTCTTCAGCCCGGATTTCAGCAATCAGTTTATCGATGAGTGTACTCTTGCCAGCCCCGGGCGGACCGGTAATTCCGATTCTAACCGAATCCCGGGAATGAGGAAAAAGATCGTTCAGGGTCGCACTGATGCTGTTATCGCCGTTCTCAACGGCTGAGATCAAGTTGGAAATAACACGTGTGTCGTTTTCCCTTAGACTATGTAGGAGGTCGGAGGTCATGGGTATTCCAATACAACGGGCCGAATTCAGGAAGGAAGGTTGAACAGAGTCTTAGCTGAATGTCCGCTTGAAGAGGGTATAGTCCTGTATGGAAAGAGTGTGCGCCTTTCGTTTGATCATCCCCTTTTCTTCCAACAGTTTGAGCATTCTCGAGACGGTCTCGCGAGATGTCCCAGCCATGTTGGCAAGATCCTGCTGATAAGGCATTTTGGTAATCTCAACCACCCCATGACGAATCGTACCCAGCTCTTCGGCGAGCCTCAGTACGGTCATCCCGATTCGATGTTCAGCATCGCTCAGAGAGAGGCTCTCAATCTGCTGATCGCTCTTGCGGATCCTGCCGGCCAACTCTGACAGGAGTGAGATGGCTATCTTGGGATATTTCTGCAGCAGGTCAATAAAATCGTGACGCTTTAGAATCAGAACTTCCGCATTATCAAACGCAATGGCGTTAGCCGATCTTGTCTCTCCATCGAGCAGAGACATTTCACCGAAAAAATCTCCCTCACCAAGCATGGCCAGGATAACTTCACGTCCCTCTTCACTTACACGGGTGATTTTTACGGTCCCCTTACTGATGATGAAGAATGTATCGCCGAACTCATCCTCCATGAGGATCATGTTATTCTTTTTGTACTTCTGTCTGGACATACGGGAGTGCAACTCGTCCAGTTCTAAAGAGGTTAGATCCGAAAAGATGGGGACAGATGCAAGAAGTTCGATGTCACTCATCACCGGAAACTAAATGCGTATTGTGAAAAAATCAATCTGTTTTGGGATTGTGAGTAACTTCATCTTTCAATCAAGATATGTACAAATCTTCATGGTTCAATAACCTTGACGGTATTAGAGTTGACAGGTTTCTAAGTATGGAATATCAATGTAAGATACGTTAATTTCAAGGGAGAAACAGGACTGATGGAGAGTATTCATCTGTCAACAGTATCGCAATTGTAAAATTACTTAATATTTCCTTTAAGTCGCTGATGCGTGTCATCCTCAGTAAAAAAGAATATGACAGATAAGATCAACAAACTGTTCCGTTTGACCTGGTTTCCCCTGGCGTTTCAACTGTTTACCCTTGTGGTATTCATCATGCTGATAATCGGTGGTTTACAGGCCAATACCGGTGACATAGAGTTTGCCAAGGAACTGCGCAATACCAACCTGTCAAACTTAATCGTCTGGTCCTACTGGTGGCCGCTCATTGTTCTTTCCGCGATATTCCTCGGGCGCGTCTGGTGTACTGTCTGTCCTATGGAGCTGGTCACTTCGCTTGCCGCCAAGGTAGGATATAAGCGTAGACCGCCAGACCTACTGTAACTGTGGCGATTAAAACAGTTCACTGTATAGCTACAAATCTGCCTCGGCGCGGCTTCTCAATCTTTATCTCTATCCTGATAATAACTTAAGCTGTGCCGCGGAAAGGCAATGTTTGCTTATTCTTATATCCACCCATAAATTTGCCGCCGTTCTGACACTATATTAAGTAAAACTATTAATTGAATAAAAAGGTGACAAATGGCAGAAAGATCGCAATCGGTAATTAAACGTCAACGGCAACTAGCTCGCCGGACAGAGAGAACTCAACGTTTGAAGTCTAAGATGAGGACGGCGGTTAAGAAGGTGATGAATGCCAGCAAGAAAGATGAGGCTGAACCGCTCTACCGAGAGGCAGTATCTATTATCGACAGTCTTGTGTCGAAGAAGGCCTTAAAGAAAAACACTGCTGCGCGGCGGAAATCCTCCATCACGCGGCACTTCAATTCCCTCGCCTGAAATCCCCAGAGTAAGCGCAAATCTCCCGGACTGACTACGAACGATCTTTTGCCTGGTAGTTGGGTGCTTCCTTTACGATTTTGACGTCGTGGGGATGACTTTCGCTGTAACCTGCTGAACTGATGCGGACAAAATCTGTCTCTTTCTGCATAGCTTTGGTGTCCTTCGCCCCGCAGTAGCCCATGCTCGCTCTCAGTCCTCCGATCATCTGGTAAACGGTACTGCGCAGGTTTCCGCGGTAAGGAACCAGCCCCTCCACACCTTCGGGAACTAGCTTGATATTTTCCTCGCCTTCTTGAAAATAGCGATCGGCGCTGCCCTCCTTCATAGGTCCCAGCGATCCCATTCCTCTGAACGCCTTGTACTGGCGACCTTCGTGGAGAATTATCTCCCCGGGACTTTCATCGAGACCGGCAAGTATACTCCCCAGCATGACACAATCAGCGCCGGCGGCCATAGCCTTGGCGAGGTCACCCGAAAAACGGATGCCGCCGTCAGATATGACGGGGATATCACTCTTGGAAGCTTCCTCTACACAATCGAGTACGGCGGTAAGCTGGGGGACTCCGATGCCGGCAATAATCCGCGTAGTACAGCTTGCACCAGCACCCTGACCCACCTTTACCGCATCGGCACCGTGATCAATAAGAGCGCGTGTACCTTCAGCAGTGGCCACATTACCGGCAATCAACGGCAGATGGGAGAAATCCTTTTTCACAGAAGATATACCATCAAGCACACCTTGGGCGTGACCGTGCGCTGAATCGAGAACGAGGACGTCTACACCCGAATCCACAAGGGCACTCACTCTCTGGAGAAGATCATCGGTAGCACCCACAGCCGCCGCCACCATGAGCCGATAATGGGTATCGAGAGAAGCATTGGGGTGCTTTTCCTTCATGAGGATGTCCTTCACCGTTACCATACCTGCCAGAAGATTCCCTTCCTCTACGATTAGAAGTTTCTCGATGCGGTGTTCCTGCAAAATCTGACGCGCCTCGTTGAGGGTCGTCCCCTTGGGTGCTGTCACAAGATTTTCCTTTGTCATACATTCGGTTATAAGGCGGTCGAGATTAGACTCAAAACGAATATCCCTCCCGGTAATAATACCGAGTAGTGCACCTTTATCATCAACGATGGGCAGACCGGAAATGTTGTGACGCTTCATGACAGCAATTGCGTCCCGCACTGTCTTATCCGGCGAGAAGGTGACGGGATCGATAATCACGCCGCTCTCAGCCCGCTTTACACGTATCACCTCTTTGGCCTGCCTCTCAACGGACATGTTCTTATGAATGACGCCCAGTCCACCTTCACGTGCAAGGGCGACGGCCATACCATTCTCCGTCACCGTATCCATAGCTGCACTGATAATAGGAATCTTAAGCGAAATGTCCTTTGTCAGCCGGGTGGAAACATCCACGTCCCGCGGCAACACTCTTGAGTGTCGCGGCACAAGTAAAACGTCATCAAATGTCAATGCATTCCTGAAGTTTTCACTCTTTACCATACCTTACTCCAGCCTAATCTTTGACTCAACCACGGCTATCAATCTGCCGCCGGCTACCAATTCCGCTGCCTTCTCCATATCGTGCGAAAGAACCCTGTCGCCCCGGGCAAACTTGATGTGCCGCCTTACCAACGCTTTCACAAGAGCCGTCACGGTAGCCGGTTTAAGCGGCTTATGCAGATCCAGCATCTGAACGGCTACCATAAGCTCTATGCCTAGAATATGGGTAACATTTTTCAAGATGCGCAACAATTTTCTTCCGGCCCACGGCGACATGGCCACAAAATCTTCCTGATTACTTTCGGTTGGGATTGAGTCCACGGACGCTGGAAATGCCTGTGTCTTGTTCTCAGAGGCGAGAGCGGCGGCGGAGACCTGCGCCATCATGAATCCAGATTCGAGACCGGGATTATGGGCAAGAAATTTAGGTACCTTTCCCTCAACTCCTTCCATCATACGAAAAATGCGCCTCTCAGAGATGCCACCCAGTTCTACCGCCGCAATGGCGAGTGAATCCACCGCCTGCCCAATCACTTCACCGTGGAAATGCCCGGAATAAACGATGCCGTCCCTCGCGGACAATACAAGTGGATTATCACTGACACTGTTGATCTCATTTTCAACGATCTTCTTCATCGATGCAAACAGTTCGCGGCTGGCGCCGTGAACGTGCGGCATACACCGCAGACTGTAAGGATCCTGAACTATGCCACACTCCTTGTGCGATCCGACAATCTGGCTTCGGGTAAGGATACGCCAGATGTTGCCCGCGCTCTTACGCTGCCCGGGATGTTTCTTTAAATTATGAATCTTCGGGTTGAAAACCTTTCGTGACGACAGTGTCGCCTCCACCGTCATGGCGCCGATAATGTCGGCTGTCTTGAGGATCTTCTCCATCCGATGGAGTCCAAGAACAGCAAAAGCCGTGGAAACCTGAGTGCCGTTCACCAGCCCGAGACCTTCTTTCGGTCCCAGTTCAAGCGGTTCAATTCCTGTTTCACGCAGCGCCAGCATGGTGGGAATCACGCGGTCGTTGAAATGAACTTCTCCTTCCCCGATAAGGGCTAAGCTTAAATGTGAAAGAGGCACAAGGTCACCGCTGGCACCCACCGATCCTTGCGACGGAATAACAGGCATGATATCGTGATTGAAGAAATCGCATAACTGTTGCACGACGCGCCATCGCACACCGCTGTAGCCGTGGCTGAAATTGATCAGTTTAAGGAGTATAATAGCCCTTGTCACTCCCACATCGATGGGGCGGCCCGTCCCGGCACAGTGGCTGCGAATCAAATTCAACTGCAGCTGTTTCAGTTCAGATTCTTCGATGCGGTGCTCGCTCAGAGCCCCAAAGCCTGTATTGACACCGTAGATAGCTTCACCGGCATCAAGATGCTGACCAAGTAGATTGTGACTTTGCTCGACCTTTTTTCTGATGTCAGAGGATACACGAACCTTCTGTGGCCGGGAAAAGAGCAGCGCAAAATCGTCTATAGTGAATGTTTGACCGTTAATTATTATCATATAAGATCAGAAAATTTACCGTCGATGAATTCACTGAAACAAGTCATTTGCTGATTTCAAAGTTCCTCAGGCGAGGTGAATATCTGCATCTCCACCGGTATGGCTGACTGAAAGTACTGACCATACCTTTTCTTCACCACCCTGTTGTCCATGTTGATGAACACTCCCTCATCATAACTACTCCTGATAAGTCTGCCGAATCCCTGCCGCAGCCTGATGGCGGCGGCTGGAACTGAGTGCTCAATAAATGCATTCATTCCCCGCTGTTCGATTATGTCATTGTAGGATTCAATCAGCGGATCAGAGGGGACATCGAAAGGAAGTTTGGTTACAATAAGGACCTCCAGCAGATCACGTGGCAAGTCTACCCCTTCCCAGAAGGAGCTGGTTCCCAGAAGCAGTCCTCCTTCAGACTCCCTAAGCCCCTTGAGCATCGAACCTCTGGAAGCTGAAGAGAGTTGGGCGAAGACATCGTGGTCGTTTAGGTAGCCCCTCAATTCCAGTGCATCATAGCATTCTTCCAAAGCTTTCCTCGCCGTAAAAAGGACCATTGTCCTTTTGCCCCATTTGGCTATGACGTGTTCGATAACATCGCTCAACACCTGCGGAAAATCGGCCGATCGCTGATCAGACTCACCGCCCCACTGGTAGTACTTGCACTGTTCATTGTAAAAGAAGGGACTGGAAAAGGTGCGAGTTTCTACAGTTCTCCCTTCAATGTTAACCAGTCCGAGACGGGAAAGAAAATAGTGGAAATCTCCGCCAATGGTCAAAGTTGCAGAAGTGGCAACTACGGAATCAAGCATCCGAAACATAGATTCAGTAAGATCATTCCCTATATCAACAGGAACACCATTTAGTGAAATCATAAGATCGTCATTCTTAAAGCTGCCTTCCTCCCAGTACACCCAATCTTCCTGTTTCCTGAGGGCAACGGCATCAAGTAAAACAGTCAGTTCGTTCACTGAGTCAACCACCCGTTCTACAGCGGTCACGGTTTCAGCCTCGATTTTCTCCTCCGACATTGCGCTCAGCAACTCAAACAGCACGTCGGCTTTCTGGACAGTTTCCCTCAGACTCTCAGCCAGCAGCGTCGTCTCTTTTGATACCAAAGCGAATTGATCATTAAAATCGGTGTAGCGCTGCTTCTGGGAATAGCGAACATCCTGCCGATATGAGGTTGCGTGCTCTTCCGCCAGACGGGTAAACAGTTCACTGCTGGCGGATAGTACTTTCTCTGACGCATCCTGAAGATGACCAAACGCCGTGCCGACCTCGGGATTCACTTGCGTCAGAGCATTTATCTGACCTTTCAGCCGTTTTGATCTGATTGAAGCGGGATTAACGGAACTGAGCCTGTCGGCGATAATTCGACGGGAGAGTGAGCGTTGAAAGTGATCGTAAGCTACCTTCACCAGGTTGTGTGCCTCATCTACCACCACCCGCGTCAGTTGTGGCAGGACCCGGTTTTCGGACAGTTCAGATAACAGGAGCGAGTGATTGACTACAATGAGATCACTCTTTTGAGCTTTCTCGCGCAAGGGACCGACGAAGCATCCATCGTGTTTTTTACAGATTGTACGGGTACAGAATCCCGGATCACTCTGGATCAGCGACTTGATCCTCATGGTGGACCGGTTGAGAAAACCGGGACATTCATCAAAATCGCCTGTCTTGGTCCAATTCAGCCAGATGAGGGCGGGGATGAGCGCCTCGGCTTCGAACGGTGCCAGGAGCTTATCTGCATCTTCGATGAGCCAGTCCAAACGGGTCTTACAGAGATAATTCTGACGTCCTTTCAAAACGACAGCCGCAAAGCTGACATCCAGCGATTGGGCCAGTTTGGGGACTTCCTGATAAAAAAGCTGATCCTGAAGATGCTTCGTGTAGCACGAAATCACAGCCGGTTCATACTCTCGTTCCAGAGCGAATTTGAGCGAAGGGTAAAGATAAGCCAGCGACTTACCCAGACCGGTTCCGGCCTCAGCCAGTGCGGTGGTGCCTTCGGCAAAGATGTGCGCAATGAATTCTGAATAAGCTATCTGATCCGGCCGTTCCTCGTATTCAAACGAAACGTTATCTTCCCGCCGTAGAGTCTTTTCCAGCCTTCCCTCTTTGCCGAAGACTTCCTTCGCCGTCTCCGCCACACTATCTGCCTGGCCTTCATAAACGAAAACGTTTGAAGACGCTTTCTTCTCGATGGACGAAGGTAGGATCCCTTTACTGAGCAGATTCTCCTGTATCAGGATATTTGCCAGATTCACATAGAGTTCCTTATTGGGGACTTCATGATGTTTAATGGCGGCGAGAACTTTCTGGATCACTGAAAGGTCGTACGAACACGCTTCGCCGATGAGGTCGAGGAAGATTTTGCCTACTTTTTCCGTATCGGCGCCGGCCCGGTGCTCACCTCCACGTGAATAGTTGAAGTATTCGGCTACCGTACCAAGCCTGTGGTTCGGCAGGAAGAAGAGGAAAGCGCGCGCCAGGGGCAGGGTATCATATTGCACGTTAAGCACTTCGCTCCCCGGAAGAACAATTTGGAAAAGTCGTGTCAGGAACTGTATATCAAAACTGATGTTATGGGCAACAATAGGACTATCGGCGATGAAATCGATGACCTTGCCCGACACCTCATTTTCCGTTGGTGCACCAGCAACCATCTCATCACTGATGCCCGTGATATTGGTGATTTCACGAGGAATCGGAATCTGCGGATTGACGAGGGTCTCGTAAGCGTCGTCCCGTTCACCGTTTACGAAACGGATAGCCGCAACTTCGGTAATCCTGTCGCTTTCCGGATCGAGGCCGGTAGTTTCAAAATCGAATGCTACAAAGGTCTGAAGATCGAGGCGACTGAGTAGCTTGCTGAATTCCATCAGACGCCGGCGAAAACCTTTACAACGTCTTTAATGAGGCTCGGCTTTTTAAAGAGTGCCTTCATAAACAGTTTTGTAAGCGTTCTTTCCTCCGGCGGCACCGCCTCAACCGCCTCAGCTATGCTGTCAAGATCGTCATCAGAAAGTTGATGGGTAGCCTCCTTGATAGAGTAAAACCGTTCGTGGTTTTTGCCACCGATCTTGTGCCACGCTTTAGCGTAACGCGACAGAAACTTTTTACTCGTATCACCCTTCTTGACAGCCTCAGCTGCCGTCTCGCCGGCCAGCATTCCGCCACGCATACCGGGCACGATACCGCCACCTGTCATTGGATTTACCATGTGAGCCGAATCTCCGGCCAGCATCAGACCATTGCTGACTATATTCTTCAACGGTTTGGCACATGGTACACCGCCGAGAGTGGACGTGACGACGGAACAGCGGGGATACTTTGCTTCGAGGAATTCATCCAGAAATCTCCAGGCCGCTTTTTCCTGACTATATTTTCCCGAAACACCCAGTCCAACATTGGCTGAGTTTTTCCCTTTGGGAAAGACCCACAGGTAGCCGCCGGGTGCCAGCTTACTTGAGAGATAAAAGTCAAATCGATTCTCATCTATTTCAATGCCAGTAATAGTCTTCTGAACACAAGACTCCATATCCTTCATCTTAATTTGAGTTCTCAGTCCACCCCACCTACCAACGCGACTCTCAACTCCATCAGCTCCAATTACAACGCGTGCACCGACTTCGAACTGTTCGCCAGCATATTCCCCTTTGACGCCGGTGACGGCGTCACCATCCTGAAGCAGACCTGAGACATAGGCTTTCGTCACGATCTGCGCCCCTTCAGCAGCGGCATAATGGGCAAGGTCGCGATCGAAGACCCGCCGATCAAGGATGTACCCTTTTTCACCAAGGTCCATATCGACCGTCAGACCGCTGGGAGAAACAAGGCGCATGCGGGTGACTGTTGCATTAATCCAGCTCTCCTGCGGCTCCACGAAAATCTTGAGCCCCGCATCGCTTACCGCCTCACCGCAACGAACAGGAACACCGATTTCGCGGTCCTTCTCCAGCAGCAACACCTCAGCACCACCCATTGCGGCGTAGCGTGCGGCAGTGGAACCAGCCGGACCGCCACCTACTACAATTACGTCAAACTTCCGCTGTCTCCACATCTTCAAACACCTCGATGGGACAGATATACAGACACAGCTTACAGTCGATACAGATATCGTAATCGATGGTAATTTCCGCTGCCTTTAACTCGATACAGTCTTCAGGACAGATACCGACACAACAGCCGCAGAAATCACAAGTGCCGGGTTTGATTTCAATCATGACCCACGTGGAAAGTGGGATAGTCTACCGAAAACCTGAAATAGTGATACAGTTTGGTTAGGTAGAATGTTATAAAGAGAGCAGCGAAACACCACGGATACCTGACGCAGACGAAGATGGCGAGTATCAGGATCGGATAGCGTACCGTCCTCATGACGTGTTCTGCCCGCGGAGAGAGAAGCGCTACAATGAAGAAAGGGAAAGAGACTATCCCCGCCGTACTGGCGACGGGATCATGCAGAAGATACCCCGACACTGCCGCCATGGCGACTGAGATGGTGGCCAGAGCAAGCTCTCTCTTCACACCGCCCACCTTATCCCTGAAATGATCGGCATGTTCAGCACTGTTCAAGGCCGGCAAAAGGATGAAGACGGCTTGAGAACCGAGCAGGTACGGCACAGACTTGATAAAACCGGCAACGATATCAGCAGACACAATCTGCCATCCGATCATGAAGAGAGCGAGACTGGCAGCGGCGGTCAGCGGAACTCCCTTTACCGGCAAAGTTTCTTTTTCGTTTACACACCGGCGAAAGTAGGTCTGCAGTGCAAAGAATGCCATGATAGCCCACAGCAGTGAAATCCAGACGTTGCTGTGACCGGTCACGGCCATATAACCAACTGTCAGGACGGTTACTGATACACCGGCAGTCAATACAATGCGGGACGACCCTCTGATGCGCGCCCCGGCAATGT
This sequence comes from Candidatus Neomarinimicrobiota bacterium, assembly GCA_030743815.1. Lineage (NCBI taxonomy): Bacteria > Pseudomonadati > Fidelibacterota > Fidelibacterota bacterium. The sequence continues at coordinate 63,070 of JASLRT010000090.1, forward strand.
TAATCAAAGTGGCACTGATAAGAACGGTAACCCCCACAAAGAGATAGAATACACTCCAGTCCACTGCGGTCCACCAGTAGAATTCGGGTTCTGCGACACCCTTTGCGGCACTCATGCCTGACGTCATCAGAATCCAGATTGGGAAAAACCAGACGGGGCGAAACTCAAAAATCCAGTCTAATGAACGGGAAATATCGTTTAGACTTACGTAGAGTTTCGTATCAGGTTTAATCCAGCGTGAAATCACCATTTCCTACAGAATAAGTAGCTAAGGCAAGAGTTATCCAATCAGTGCTACACCGACAATTTTAGAATAAATTTCGTTGAATATAATAAAGGCCACAACTCCGGCTGCAATGGAGAGTAAAAATAAAATCAAAACCTCAAACAATACTTTTACTGTTCCTTCAGACAAGTTTATGATTTCTAGTCCGTTTTTCAATTCGTTAAAAAAGTTTGGGACACGCCATTTTTTCAAGACAAATACAGCCGTGAACATTCCACCAAGCGGAAGCATGTATTTTGAGGATAAATAATCCACAGCATCAAAAAATGATATACCCAGGAATTCTGTGATATTGATTCCACCTCCCAGTGAGAAGGAACAGAATATCCCGACGACAGTTATGACGGCACCGAATTGTATCGTGGCTTTTTTCCTGGACCACCCTTTCTGGTCAATAAAGTATGCTGTCACCACTTCAAGAATTGAAATTGCGGATGTGAGGGCTGCCATGAAAAGTAAAACAAAAAACAATGTTCCCCATAAAGTGCCGGCAGCCAATTGTGGAAACACAGATGGCAAAACAACAAAAATCAAACCCGGACCTTCAGCAGGATTCGCACCTAAAGCGAAAACAGTAGTAAAAATTGCTATGCCTGCCAGCATGGCGATCGCCGTGTCTAGTGCAATGACCCAAAGGGCTGAATTCAATAAATTTTGTTTTCTATCTAGATAACTACCATAAGTGATCATGGTACCCATACCAAGGCTTACTGTAAAAAAAGAGTGTCCTAATGCTAGGACAATAGCAGAAGCAGTCAAATCTTCAAAGCGTGGGTTAAACAGAAATGAAATTCCTTTCATACCTCCTGCAAGCGTCATCCCACGGACCGCAAGTACAGCTAGTAGAACTACAATAAGCGGCATCATTATTTTTGACCATTTTTCAATTCCCCCTTTTACGCCATTCACAATGACCCAAACGCAAAGGGCCATGAATAATATCTGCCAAAAAATTGGATTCCATGTACTGGTATGAAAGGATTTAAATTCCTTGTGTGCCGCATCCGAATTACTTTTCAAAACAATATCTGAGAGATCCACCGAACTATTCGATGAGTTGAAAAAATCAATTTTTTCGTATCCTACAATTTTGCCTTCCTTTGATTGGGAATAAGTAATATCCTTAACAATAATTGACAAAGAATCAAGACTTACCAAATTGTGGGCCGTGTCTTTGGCCATAATTGATTCTTCAACTGAAACCATATCACCTGAAAACTGAAATACGTTTTGAGCATTATTTAACGATTCATATTTTGTGACAGTAAATGATTCATGCGAATCAATAACCGTATTTTGAGGAAATGAAACTTCAATTCCCGGTTGCAAGGATGAAAATCCTCCCATCATTGCTAAATAACCATATCGTATTATCCATCCACCAACAACACCGTAAAAGGATAAAATCACAAAAGCAGAAGCCACACCAAGCAACCCTACCCCTTTCCAATTGGTGCCAGGAGCTAGTTTTTCAAACGCACCTACCGGACTCAATTGGGTTTTTCTTCCGATTACGAATTCGGCAATAACAATCGATAAACCAACAATAAGAATACATGCCAGGTAAACAAGAGTAAATGCCGCACCGCCATTTTGCCCAGCCATATGGGGATATTTCCAAATATTACCAATGCCAACTGCCGATCCTGATGCTGCCAAGATAAACCCAATTCTTGATCCCCAGTGTTCGCGTTTAGCCATATTAGTTTCCTTCAGTTTGCTCTTC